>CAMDEL010000181.1 GCA_945896765.1 Singulisphaera sp. GP187 | reverse complement strand
TCTGTCTCAGGAAATTCGACGCGCACGCGTTCGACCTCGTCCATATTCGCAAGCAAGATCGCAGCCAATTCAGGGTCAAAGTGCTTGCCCTTCTCGTCAGCAAATAGTTTTTCGATGCGTTCGCGGGGCCAAGGTTCCTTGTATGCCCGCCGTGATCCCAGTGCGTCATAGACATCGGCGACCGCAACGATTCGTGCAAAGAGCGGAATCTCTTCTCTGCGAAGTTTTTGTGGGTATCCACTGCCGTCCCATTTTTCGTGATGACATAGTGCGACTTCAGCGGCAGGATCGTCGAGCTCTGATAGTGATCCAGAGAAATAACTTGCGCCAATTTTCGCGTGTTTTTCCATTTCTGCACGTTCCACTTCATCTAACTTGCCGGGCTTTCGCAAAATAAGGTCAGAGACGCCGACCTTGCCCACATCGTGAAGGATTGCGGCAATGCGAAGCAACCTTTGCTGCGACTTGTATTCGGTGTCGGGCAGCAGGTGTGCTTTCGCCCACGCTTCGAAAAGAATCTTCGAAATGCCAGCAACACGCTGAACATGTCCTGCGGTTTCTGTGGGATCTCGCGATCTTGCTATTTCAACCATTCGGAAAATGATCGTTTCTGCTAACTCTTTTTCTATTTTAACTTCTGCTTCGGCGACTGCCGCTTGGACGAGTTTCTTCTGCGCACGCGAGGCGCGCGCATGATGTTTCACTCGTGCGACAAATTCCACAAGCGGGGGAAGTTTCTCGATGTAATCCGCAGCGCCGCGAGCAAAGGCTTCGGCTTTCACTTGCGGATCCTCAGTCGCCGAAAGCACAACGACTGAAGTTTCTGCAAGCACCGGTTCCGCGCGATACGCAGTGACAAGATCCAATCCATTCCCATCGGTCATCTTGAGATCTTGAAGAATCACAGCAGGCAGAAGATCTTTCGCCCGTGCAAGAGCTTCTAACGCGAGCCCACAGCCATGAACTCGCGCGTTGGAATCACTTCGAAGGAGTCTACGAACCGCTTCGATAATCATTGGCTGATCATCAACGACAAGAACGTCATACGGATCATCGACTGTGCTGTTTAGGATGCTCACTCAAGAAAGCCTATCCGACGAGTGACGCTGAGCGGACTGTTCACGATTGAGTTGCAAATTTGAGTACATTGCTCCACTTGCGATTCACCGAATGTGAATGGCTTTTCACTCGCACAGAAGATCACATGACTGCCACGCCATTACCACGACGAACCTTTGCGATCATCTCGCATCCAGACGCCGGCAAGACGACGCTGACTGAGAAATTGCTGTTGTATGGCGGTGCTTTGGACTTGGCTGGTTCGGTTACGGCGAGAAAGTCCCAACGTGCAACTGCGAGCGACTGGATGGAGTTGGAAAAGCAGCGAGGCATCTCGATCAGTTCGACGGTGCTTCAATTTGACTACGACGGGTTCCGCATCAATTTGCTTGACACGCCAGGGCATAATGATTTTTCTGAAGACACATATCGCGTTCTGACCGCAGTCGACGCCGTTGTCATGGTCATCGACTCTGCCAAAGGAATCGAAGCGCAGACGCGTAAATTGTTCGAAGTCTGCCGCAAGCGCGGCGTTCCGATATTTACATTCATGAATAAGTGCGATCGTCCGATGCGTAATCCAATCGAGCTGATCGACGAACTCGAATCCGTGCTTGGCATCACAGCATTTCCAGTGAATTGGCCACTCGGTTCAGGACCAACATTTCGTGGGGTCTTTGATCGGTTGACGCATCAAGTGCATCTCTTTGAACGCACGAAGGCCGGCGCGTATGTCGCGCCAGTCAAAGTGGTCGGGCTTGAAGATCCAGCGATCCACGAAAAACTTGATGATTTGGATTATGCCCGCGCTCGCGAGGAGATCGAACTTCTTCATGGAGCTGGTGAAACATTCGACGAAGTGCGTGTTGCATCTGGCGCCGTGACGCCAGTCTATTTTGGTAGCGCTTCAAACAACTTCGGCGTTCAATTATTGCTTGACGGATTTCTTGCGCACTCGGTCGGTCCTGGGCCGCGTCCAGCAGGTGATCGCATCATCCAACCGAACGATGCGCCATTCAGCGGATTCGTTTTCAAGATTCAGGCGAATATGGATCCGCGACATCGCGATCGCATCGCATTTGTGCGCGTTGTTTCTGGTGCGTTTACCCGCGAAATGACTGTCATTCATGCACAAAGTGGGCGGCGCATTCGACTCTCCAACGCGCAGAAACTTTTCGGTCAACAGCGCGAGACAGTCGAAGAAGGGCGCGCAGGCGATGTCGTTGGAATTGTGGGACAAGATGCGCTGCGCATCGGGGACACGCTGACGGAAGATCGAACGATTGTCTTCAACGAGATTCCAAGATTTGCCCCCGAGTGTTTTACATATCTCAATAATCCGCAACCAGGCAACGCGAAAAAGTTTCAGCTTGGGATCGAACAGCTTCTCCAAGAGGGAGTCGTGCAGATGCTGATGGTTGGAACGGGTCAGTTTCAGCGTCCACTGCTGACAGCGGTTGGTCCGTTGCAATTTGAAGTTGTGCAGTATCGATTGAAGGCCGAGTATGGCGCCGAGTCGAGACTCGAGCCATCGCGTTGGAAAATCGTGCGTTGGTGGAGAAAGCCGGATGCGCCGAATGATTGGACGCCTGATTTGCTTTCTGATGCGACGGTCGGAACAGATAGAGATGATCAGCAGATCATTCTTTTCACAGATGAATGGGCGTTGAAACAATTTTCACAGCGCAATGCCGGTGTCGAGCTTTCTCCCATTCCTTGGGTTGATTGAACAAAGTTTGAAGTGCATTCACTGTGGGAATTGCGATCGACTTGCTGATAAACTCCTTTTCAAATGCCCACAATCGCACCACAGCATCAATCTCCAAAACCATTTTCAGGACCTTCAGATTCAGGAATGTGCGAACGCCTGCCGATCTCGGTCTGGTCGCGCCCAGGCGACATGGCGCTTGCAATTGCAATTCGAATTGCGGATCTGATTCGACAGCGGCAAAAAGAAAACCGTCGCTGCGTATTAGGTTTGGCCACAGGCAGCACGCCGATTGGAATTTATGACGAACTCATTCGCATGCATCAAGATGAGGGACTCTCGTTCAAGAATGTCACGACATTCAATCTCGATGAATATTGGCCGATGAATCCAAGTGGACCGCAGAGCTATCACCTGTTCATGCGTGAGCAACTATTCGATCATGTCGATATTGATCTTTCTTGCACGCATGTTCCCGACGGCATGGTGAGTGCAGATGGCGCTGCTGCATCGTGCTTGGCGTATGAAGCGAAAATTCGTGCGGCAGGCGGAATTGATTTGCAAATTCTTGGAGTGGGCCGTACGGGTCACATTGGATTTAATGAGCCAGGATCGCCGCGCGCAAGTCGAACGCGCCTCATCGTGCTTGATCGAGTGACACGCAACGATTCGGCCAGCGATTTTTTCGGTGAAGAACAAGTGCCAATCCGTGCGTTGACGATGGGGATTGGAACGATTCTCGAATCCAAGCAGATCATCTTGATGGCGCTGGGCGAAGCGAAAGCGCCCATCGTTGCGAAGTTGGTTGAAGGGCCGATTTCAGAACAGATTCCCGCAACCTTTTTGCAGGCGCATCCAAGCGTTGAAGTGCATTTGGATCGTCCTGCAGCTGCGCATCTCGAACGCGAGCGAACACCTTGGGTTTCTCGGTCTGTTGATTGGACTCCAACCATGATTCGACAAGCAGTCGTTTGGTTGAGCGGTCACACCAAGAAAGCAATTCTGAAATTGACGGCCGAGGATTACAACGAAAATCATCTGCAAGATCTTGTCGCGCGCAACGGGAG
>CAMDEL010000180.1 GCA_945896765.1 Singulisphaera sp. GP187 | reverse complement strand
TCAAATGGCGAACCGAATGCGAAAACCATATCACCTTGCGTTGGGATGTCGATGGATCGTTGCGCGGGCGTCAAATCATCTGATTCAATTCGCAGGACTGCAATGTCCGTTTTCAGATCAAGCCCGATCAACTGCGCTTGCACGATTTGCCCAGTATGCAACTGCACATCGATTTCCTCCGCACCATCGACAACATGGCCGTTGGTCACGATGTGTCCATAGACATCATAAATCCACGCAGATCCGGTACTGACTTGGCGAACACCGTTGCGACCGAGTTGCGAACCAGATGCGCTCAACGAAAGAACAGAAGGTTCAACAATCATTGCAATATCGCGCGTCGCTTGATTGACTTCTTCAAGCGCATTGCTGCGAGTCAGCCTCGACCTTGCGGCAACGACTTCTGCATCCACTTTCGCCTTGCTGAGAGCGCGAATCGCTTGCGGAGTTGCGACCAACACCACAACCGCTGCGATTGCCACGATTGTCGCGGGCAACAGCGTTTGGATTTTCATTGCTTGGGCTCAACTCGTGGAATCGCAGTGTTGCGATGCTTCAGCGTCTCGCCGAATGACGCGCGCTGCGCATCGTTCATTACATATGGATGCTCGCCAAGTTGTCCCGACTTCACTCGGTCCATCCAAATTTTTGCGGCCGCCATAATTTGTCCGCCAAGTTGAGCCGTCGGCAATGCGAATGCAGGTTGCCAAGTGCTCATGCCCAGCAAATCTTGCAGCACAACAACTTGACCATGGCATGACGATCCTGCGCCACAACCGATCACTGGCACGGTTGATTCACGCACAATTTGTTCTGCGACTTCTGAAGGCGCGGCTTCGATCAGCAGCATCATCGCCCCCGCTTCGATCATCGCGCGCGCATCATCAAGAAGCGCAATCGCACTCTCGGCGCTCTTGCCCGCGGCGTAATACCCGCCGTGCATTTTCACATGCTGAGGTCGCGATCCAATATGAGCAACTACAGGAATTCCAGCGCGACTCATCTTGGCGACCAATCCTGCGAATGAACGATCGACTTCGATCTTGACAAGATCGGCCAGACCTTCGGTCATGAAACGCCCCGCATTACGGATCGCCTCTGCGTCGTCTGCTTGATAACTCATGAATGGCATATCCGCCATCACCAATGTTGCAGGCGCGCCGCGCTTTACTCCGGCAGTCAACGCGACGAGAAAATCAAGCGGAGTGTGCATCGTGTTTGGCAATCCAAGAATCACTTCGCCTGCGGTATCGCCCACAAGCAGCACATGCAATCCAGCAGCTTGCAACCATCGTGCGGTCGTTGCGTCATAACAAGTCAGGCAAGCAAACTTTTCGCCACTGCGAACCATCTTCAGCAAACTGCGCAATGTGAATGGAACGCGCGTCGTGGCGGCGTCATTTTCACTGGCTATTTCTCCTGCAACTTGCGCAGAAGTCTGGGTGCCGAGCGGCTTATTTTTTTCGTTTGGTTGGGAGTTCATTTAATGATTCCAATGATAGGAAGTGATGCTTCGACAATTGTGAATAAAGAATATGTCAACCGTGCAATCCGAAACTAATCTTGCTTTCCCTCGCTCATAAATCTGCCAAACGATCCGCGCATTGGATTGAAGACCACATTGTCTCGACCAAGCACGAAGACATCTGCGATTTCGATCGCCTCACGAAAGGATTCTTGCGCGCGTTTCATATCTTCGCAGGGAGTTGTGATGCGCCCCTGCACAAGATGTTCTTCGGTCACGATCGCATCGCCAGTGACCAGAATTGTCGACGATGGAATCGACAAGAGCAATCCCGCAGTTCCCGCAGTCACTCCTGGAAGTGGAAAGAGATCCACTCCATCTGCAAGTCGATCGGGCGCGTCCTTCACGCGCCGTCCGACTTCCAAAGATGTCTTGACGAAGTCGATCACGCCGCGCGTCTTGGGATCGCTTGATTGCATCTCGTCGACTTCTGCGAATCGCTCGACTTCTTCGCTGACTGCAGCAAGTGCTTCGCGATCTGCTGCTGCCATCCACCAAGTTGCATTTGGAAAAAGCGTGATGCCGCGATATTGACCTGGATTTTTACTCGTCAAGAAAACGTCCGTGATCTCCTCGCACTTCACTCCTGTTCGAGAATGCATTCGTGGCTGGAGAATCTGCGGAGGCAGCGATGGATCGACGATGATCTTGCGATTGCCAGATTCGATCAGCGTGGTCGTGGAGTGCGCCTCGCGGACTGCTCCCTTTTCATTCCAAAGAGGATGAGCGCCAAGAGTTCCGATAGAGATGACACGAAATTGCAACATGATTTTCTCTTGTGGTTTTCTCGCAGCAGAATTCAGTCTGCCTGAGTCTCCAAAGCCAGGCGCGCAAGCGAATGATTTGGATCGCTCATTTTTTCTCCGATGGCTTGCGCAACATTTGCTGGCACGAATGGTTTCAATTTTTCCATTGATCCGCCGAACGCCGCGATTTGACGAATGAGACTGGACGATAAAAATGCGAACGCCTCGCCCGTGACAACGAACACAGTTTCAATTCCTGCAACTTGTCGATTGGTGATTGCGAGTTGGCATTCCGAAGCAAGATCAGTCACATTGCGAATGCCACGAATGATTCCAGAAGCATTCCGCGACCGCGCGAAGTCGACGGTCAAGCCGGTATAGGTCGCGATGGTGACGCGCGCGGCGTCAGGCTCGCGCCGCATGATCTCTTCGATGAGTGGTTCGAGCAGCGCAACGCGTTCTTCGACTGGGAAAAAATCTGGCTTATCTGGATTGCGACCAACGGCGATGATGACTTCGTCGAAAAGTCGCCGAGCGCGGCTGAGCACATCCAAATGCCCTAAGGTCACGGGATCGAACGAGCCGGGATAGATCGCTAAATGATGCTTTGGAGAGCCGCCAGCCATAATTGCCAAGTGTAGGGTGTCTATAAAGATGGGCAAAGAGCGCCCGAAAATAAATTTATGGGAATTCTTGGCAACTTCATTTGCATTAGAAATCAGGAATTCCATATTTCATTTGCAGTCGGTGAAGTGAACGACTGAGGAGGTAGAAAACGGATTGCGAATGTTTCGCGAACCGTACGAACAACCCTGGATCGGCCCCGCATCGGACCTGCCTCCCCGAGCGGGGCCTTTTTATTTTTGCGTTGTTTGATCCCCCATAATCCACGATTGCACGCAAGCCTGATCCGCTAGATTCCTGCGTATTCAGGATGAAACGTTTTCAAAATAAATCATCATCGCAGGCAGCATTGCAAGACGCTGCAGCGACTCTTGCGCACAAGTGCGGCGCAATAAAATTCAGCGCGCCCGTGGCGTTCACTTACAACCCGCTTGAATACGCTTGGTCCGCGCACTGTGCATTTCTTGCGCGAGCGCGAATGCGTCCAACAGTCCTTTTCGTCGGCATGAATCCGGGACCTTTTGGGATGGCGCAAACTGGCGTGCCGTTTGGAGAGGTCGCTTCGGTGCGGGACTTTCTCGGTATCGATGAACGCACCGTTCAAATCGGCGCGCCGATGCGAATGCATCCCAAGCGACCCGTCGAAGGATTTGCGTGCACTCGCAGCGAAGTCAGCGGCGCGCGCGTCTGGTCGTGGGCGCGCGAACGATTCGGTACCGCCGACGCATTCTTTCGTCATGCATTTATATGGAACTGGTGCCCGCTTGCGTTTATGTCAGAGACGGGAGCGAATCTCACTCCAGATAAATTGCCACGTGTCGGGCGAGGATCGGCGAGTGTTCGAGCGCTTGAGAGCGCGTGCGACGAAGCGCTCGCAGCTGCGATTGATGCGCTCGAACCAGAAAATGTCGTTGGATTTGGCGCATTCGCGGCAGATCGCGCGCAGCGAGTCATCGATGCGATGC
>CAMDEL010000179.1 GCA_945896765.1 Singulisphaera sp. GP187 | reverse complement strand
GACCCGGGTTTCGACGTTTGATTACAAATTCCGTCGGCCGCCTGCGGAACTCGCCCGGCAGAATTTTTCAACGGCTGGGCACGCACATCGATTTGCGTGTGCGCCGTCGGGACCATGTCCTGCGCGAGTTTGCAAGCCGAGCCGGAGTCCGCATAGGCGAGGCGCAGCATGTTTGAGCGCCAGGACATGCGTCCCGCGGCGTTCGCATAAACCATTCTGAATTTGCTTGAGCCCGAGGGCAAATCAGTCCGCAGCACACCATTGCAACACAAAGAAGTGAGTTGTGAAATCAAGCAATAGAAATTTATTCCGTCGGATCGTATGACGCCGCATATCGCACAGCGCCGGCGACAGGCGATGCGCGCGGCATATCCAATCGAATCAATTGGCGCACAACATCGTTGATCAGCGTGGATGCGCCGAATCGAAAGAGCGATGGTGTCAACCACTCTTCGCCGAGCGTCTCCTTCACCATCACGAGATATGCGATGGCACTCTTCGCAGTGCGAATCCCCCCTGCTGGCTTCATTCCGATACGCAAACTAGTTGCAAGAAAGTGATCACGAATCGCTTCAAGCATGATCAGCGTGACGGGCATCGTGGCCGCTGGCTGAATTTTTCCCGTTGAAGTCTTGATAAAAACTTCTCCGTCAGTCGGATCTGGCAATCCTGAAACGCTTGTTGCTGCGTCGATTGCAAGATCGCTCGCGAATCGAATAGAGTCAAGCGTTCCAAGTTCACCGGTTTCGAGAATAATTTTGAGGTGGACTGGATTACGGCTGATAGATTTTGATGTTGCTGCGCACGCTGCGCGCGTTTCTCGAATTTCACGCCGAACATCGTCGTATCGTCCGGCAAGAAAAAGTCCTCGCGAAATGACCATATCTATTTCGTCCGCACCAGCTTCGATTGCCTTTCGACAATCATCAAGTCGAACATCGAGGGGATATTGTCCACTGGGAAATCCTGTTGCCACAGATGCAATTTTAATATTCGTTCCAGCAACCGCTTCACGTGCAATCGGCACGAGTGCGGGATAGACGCAGACTGCGGCCGCACTTGGGAGCGGTGGATTGAAAAACAACTCGCTTGGAGAGATAGCTTTCTGGCAAAGGGCGCGAATCTTTTCGGTGGAATCCTTGCCCTCGAGAGTTGTCATATCCAACATCGAAAGCGTGAGGCGCAGCGCTTGACGCTTCGAGCCAGCTTTAATCGATCGCTTCGTGAATCGCGCAGCACGCGAGATGGCAGTGACAGTCTCGACCGGGCGAGCGCGCATCGTGTTAGCGAGGCCGTGCCGCGCGGAAAAGATTTGGCAACTTTTCAGCTGTACGCAGCGCAAGAGTTCGATTACCACCGATGACTTCAACTGAATAGATCATGAGCATTTCATTTCGATTGTCGAGCAGATAAACACATTCGCTTGGACGGTTGTCAGGCCCTTCGCCATTCGAAAGCGTCATGACTCCGATTCCATTCGCTGCGGGTCCAATTGATTCTCCAGCGTGCGCGCTTGGATCAAGCGGTTGGAATAGACACAGCATCACCAGAATTGTTCCCAGAACGCAAGCAGAAGTTGCCAAGCTCCATTCGAGTCGATTTACTTTCATAAAAATGTACTC
This sequence comes from Singulisphaera sp. GP187, assembly GCA_945896765.1. GTDB lineage: Bacteria > Planctomycetota > Phycisphaerae > Phycisphaerales > SM1A02 > F1-60-MAGs104. Next base: position 2,273 of record CAMDEL010000179.1, on the reverse strand, counting down.
ACGGTTGCGGTCTCACTGAAGCGCCACCATCTGCGGCGAGATTTCGATAGCCAATAGAAGTCAAAACCTTGGACTTATCATTCCACATCAGGCTGATCATTTCATCGTGCGTTTCGTCGACGATATAAATCGCCCCGGTTGCAAAGCCTCCAACATTTCCTCCAGCCATCGAATAAGTCGCATGCGATCTCGTCGTACGAGCATCTTGACCTTCGGCGTTTCGGGTCAATGGGAGGGCGATGATTGCAACGAGAATGGCCGCATTTAGAATTGTCAGAGCGAATAATCGAGGTCGGCGGAGAATCACGATTTTTGTTCTCCGCGAGCAGAACCGCGCAGGCTAATCAATATAACTAATCCAAAGATGAGCGCCATTGCCGCATATCCCACCCACGCAGATGTCAATACACGAACACCCGGCTGTCGTGGCGCATTACTTGGAGTTGCCACTTCTTGCGCAATCGCAGGCGCAGTGGCGAGCAATGCAATAACAATCGCAACAAACGCCGAAGTCAATTGTTTGCGTATGGTCTGAAATCTGAAGAAGTTTAAGCCATTTATTTTCATCTGATATTTTTATCCATCGTACGAGAAAGTTCTAGCAACTCCTATGACTTGACGACCTCACATTTCATGTGATTTGCCGAAACATTCGCCATTGCGTTTCGAGTGTCGACCACGATCTTGGCGTGCTGTCCAATCAAGGAATAATCCACGGCATCGTGATCGGTCAGGATCAGTACGCAATCGCTCGAAGAAAGTGTGGCGGCAGTCAAAGGAACGGATGAGAGGTCAACGCGATATTTTCTCATCGCTGGGAACTTCGCAAGATGCGGATCGTGATAAGAAACATCTGCACCACGGTCCCGGAGTAGTTCAATAATCTCGGCCGAAGGGCTTTCGCGCGGATCATCAATATTTTTCTTATAGGCAATTCCAAGGACAAGAACCTTAGAGCCCTTGATGGACTTCGAGTGTTCGTTCAGTGCATGTTGCGTTCGTTCGATGACATAGTGCGGCATCGATGTATTCACCTCACCGGCAAGTTCGATGAATCGCGTATTGCGCCCAACTTCTTTTGCTTTCCATGTCAAATAGTATGGATCGATTGGAATGCAATGTCCGCCAAGGCCAGGCCCTGGATAAAACGCTTGAAATCCGAACGGCTTCGTGCTTGCGGCGGCAATGACTTCCCACACATCGATATTCATATCGGTCAGCACGAGCTTCATCTCGTTGACAAGCGCGATATTCACTGCGCGATAAATATTTTCAAGGAGCTTTGCACTCTCTGCAATTTCAGCCGAGGAAACGCGATGTGCTGCTTTGACAACACGCGTATAAAAAGCCATCGCAAGATCGGTTGAAACATCATCAACACCACCGACTAACTTTGGAATGTGCTGTGCACTACGCCCAGCACTACCTGGATCTTCACGCTCTGGGCTGTATGCGAGGAAATATTCATCACCGCATTTCAGCCCGCTCTTATCAAGAATCGGTTTCATTTCATCGCGAGTTGTTCCTGGATATGTGGTGGACTCGAGAACGACCAGTTGACCCTTGCGCAGATACGCTGCAGCGGTTTTCGTGCTCTCAAACACATAAGTCAAATCTGGCTCATGATGTGGACCAAGCGGAGTTGGAACGCAGAGCACAACAAGATCTGCTTTGGCAAGATCTTTTGGATCAGAAGTCGGCGTGAATTGCTTATCAGCTTTGAGGTTGCTGAAAAAATCATCGCCTAGATGCAAGATGTATCGCTTACCACTATTCAAGGCATCGATCTTCTTTTGATCGACATCGAATCCAATCACGGGGAATCCGCTGTCTCGAATTGCTTGGACAAGAGGAAGTCCCACGTACCCCAAGCCGACGATGGCGATGATCGCTGTCTTGGCTTCGATTTTCTGCATGAGAGCTTGCGCAATTGCGCTGTGAACTGCAGGCTTTGTGGCTTTCGAAGTTGATGCTGAATGTGGTGAATTTGTAGATGTCATTTTGTTTCCTTAGACTGGAAAGAATATCAGGTGTTTATCGACGATTTCATAAGTCGAATTCATACTTCTCGTAAATTGAAATTCGAGGTTGGGGCTGAATTATTTAATCTTTTCACTCTCTTGCGCCGGAATTGGAGCGATGACTTTTGCAACAACCCTCATTTTCCCATTCATCGTTCGCCAGTGGCTTGGGTAGGTGCAAACATATGGATATGTGGCGGGCTTGAAGGGGGCGATAAACCAGAATGATTTGGATTTTCCAGGTGCGACTAA
>CAMDEL010000178.1 GCA_945896765.1 Singulisphaera sp. GP187 | reverse complement strand
TCGCAGAAAATTCGCTCGCGCAGACCTTTCGCATATTGCATACTGACTTCGCCTTCATCGCCTTTCCAGATTCGCGGTCCAGTGAAGTCGCCCAAATGCAAAAGGTGGTCGCGGCGATTGACGCGCGAATTGATGCGGTCAATCAGCAGCTCGTCCATCGATCTCACGTCGTTGATTGCGACGGGGCGCGCAAAAAGCCCGATTGCTTCAGTATGTCCAAAGTGTGTATCAGCAGTGACCCAAATTCGCTTTGCCATAATTGCATTCTATGAACAGCGACGGACGCAGCGAAGTTGTAGGCAGATCAGTTCGCTGCACCCAATGCAAGCAAAATCTAGTTGTGCGCCATGGGATGAAGTCCCGCACGATGTTCCAGATGTGCGCGAATTGCAGCAGCAATCGCTGGCTTTCCTTCGATTCGCGCAGGCTCTCGGCCTGGAACAACCAACCAAGCAATTTGTGTAGTTCCCTTTGGATTTTCTTCGCCGCGATTTGCAACGCATGCACCGTGTTCTGCTGCGCGCGAACGAGCAGTTTCCATCAGTGCTTCATGCGAGGAAGTTTCTTCGTACTTAAAGCCAACCATATGCAGCGCTGGAAATTTTTTATGCACAGCATCAATCACTTTTGCTGTTGGCCGAAGGTGCAACTTCCAATCACCATCAGCGGTCTTGACTTTGCCTTGGCGAATCTCAGTTGGTTCGAAATCAGAAACCGCAGCGCTCAATACCGCACCTTGGTGTGGAGTTGATTGAAGTGTGTCGAGAACAAGTTGCCGATAGTGGTCGACGCTTTCCGCAATTCTCGCGTTGAGCCACGGAGGCGCAGCGACGCTTCCTGCTCCAAGAATCAATTCGACATCTGCGCCACACATTGCCAAGTCCTTCGCAATCGCAACTCCAAGCGCACCGGTGAATCGACTGCCCAGTCGGCGAACAGCATCGAGATGCGAAGGAACTGGTCCGCCAGTCACCAAGATTTTTTTGCCACGCAGTGGTGACGTGCTGATCGCACGCGAGAGCGCAGCAACGATCGGCTCATCATCTGGAAGATTGTGCTTGCCATAATCATCACGAGGTGCAATGACAGTCACTCCAAGTTGCTGCAGTTTCTCGAGGCTTTCCGTCAGAATGCGCGTGTGCATCGAACCGTGCATCGTTGGACAGACGAGCACCGCGCATGCACCACGCTCCATTCGACCAAGAGCAGATGCCAATGTCGCAGTGATCGCGCCATCAGCAATTCCGCACGCCATCTTGTTGATCGTGTTGTATGTCGCAGGCGCGACGAGATACGCGTGAAATAATTCTTCTCCCGAAAGGTGTTCAGCGCGAGGGCCGAGTTTCGAGATCACAGGACGATTCGTGCTCCACGCCAAGGTGTCTTCGGTGACATATCGAAGGCCTTCATCTGAAACAAACGCCGTGACTTCCGCTCCTTGTCGACGCAGACTCCGTGCAAGTGTTGGCGCTTTCATCGCAGCAATTCCGCCAGTCACAAGCAGCGCAATTCGCTTCCCTTGCAAATGATTTCCATCGAGCGGAACCGCGTGGTCACCAAGCGTCGATGGGGAAGGGGGCTTTGGAATCCAGTGACTCATGGAACGACGGGGCCTCCATCTTTCCAGCCAAGGTTGAGAGTTTCTCGACCATCGAGAAAAGCATCGATCCACTGTCCAATCGCTTCTTGTCGCCAAGAGTTTGATGGGAAGAGTGGTTCTGGTGTCGTGTTGCGACCGAGATACCAACGCGAGAGTTGACCGCGATTGAGAATAAGCGCCGTCGCAATTCCCATCGAGATTGAACGCATTGTGATGATTGACCAAAGCGCATCGATACGAGTTCGATCCTCTGCGCTTTCTTCTGGAGTGATCCAAATGCGATCACGCTCGATCGGCAAGTTGCGGGCAGTTTCGATCGTTTGTAAAATCACTTCGCCAAATTCTGTTGCAGTCTGCCGCGGAAAACCACGAATTTCTTCCAGTTCCGCCGCCGATTTCATCTTTCGGCGCGCGGCTTCCAGCATGGGGCTATCAGGCATGACCGTGCGCGGAGGAAGATTTTTCTCCTTCGCGATTGAATATCGAAGAATCACAAGTTCTCGAAGAATGGTCATCACGCGAGGTCGCAGACCAAGTCCGCGTGCGGCTCGGCGCACTTGACTCTCTGGTTCAAATTCTTCTATAGAGCGCAGTGACTCCACACTTTCAGAAATTGTCCACGCAGTACGGCTCGCTACCTCGAGTCGTTCTTTTTGCAGATGCCAGACAAGCGGCAAATAGCGCACATCATCTGCTGCATATGAGAGTTGCGATTTCGATAAAGGTCGCGAATCCCATTCAGTAAATGTATGACCCTTGTTCAAACGAAGATTCGCAACGGCCTGCACAACATTGACCAGACTTGTGGGCCAAGGCATGCCCAAGAATCCAGCGGCGATTTGCGTGTCAATCACATTCAGAGCTTGGCGATTTGTTCTTCGCTGCGCTGCTTCGATATCTTGACCGCCGGCATGCACGATGGTGGTGAGAGTCGGATCGCAAACAGCATTCCAAACTTGCTCGAGCGCTTCTGCGTCGAATGCAAATGGATCTATCAGAGCAATACGTGTGCGTGTAGCAAGTTGCAGTAAACAAATATTTGGGATGAAAGTTTCTTCGCCAATAAATTCAGTGTCGTAAGCGAAGCTTCCTTCCGCACGAACGTGCGCCATGAAATTGTTCAGCCCCGCGCGTGAGTCGATGAGTTCGGGATCGCCTTGAGGGACGAATGGGTGGACCATCACCTTCGACGCCGCGGGCGCTTCATCTGCATGGGCTTCTGCGTGGTGCATCGCCCGTTTTCTGCGTCGAAAGTTCATTGAGTCCCGAAGGTTACTTGCAATGCGAAGTTAAATGATCGTCCTATAACATGCTCCTGAATATCGGTTCGTATCAAATTGGAACTGAAGGTGTGGGTTCCCTATCATCTTGGACTTGGATCAAACGATCGGTTTTGCATGACACCCCGACTTTCTGGACCCATTCTTTCGACTCGCCTTGATGGCTGTCCTCCATTATCAGAGGCTATTGAAGTTCTGCGTTCCAATATCGCATCCAAGATTCGGATGAAGCAATCGAAGCCGATTCTTGAGCGTTTGGAAATCGAGATTGAGTCCACGGATTTGCTTCGATGGCTCGCCGCACAAGCATCCGATCAGCGATCTTTTTTTCGAAATCGTGAAGGGAATTTGTCAAGCGCTGGAGTTGGATGCGCACTCGATTTCTCTTCTTGGGAAGATCCAACTCTTCGCGAATTACTGAAGCCGATCTCCGTTCAGCCGCATCAAGCGGGCGATCCATCCGAGCCGCTCTTTTATTATGCAAGTTTTTTCGACCCCGATGCAGTTGGCAAGCATGCTCCAGAGTGGGCGGGATTTGATCGCATGCATCTTGTTCTCCCAATGATCGAAATTCGGCGAACAAACGAGACCATCTTGGCAGTTCATGTCATGGGTGATGGATCCGCGGCGCTCGCTGCGCTTGAGCAATGTGAATTTCCTCTAGAGCATCTTGCGCTTCCGCGTGGATTGCGCCTCGCTGCGGATGGTGATCCCGTTCGATGGGCTGATGGAATTGATGCAGCGCTAGGTGCGATCGCATCTGGCTCAATTGAAAAAGTCGTGCTTGCGCGGACGCGTGGATATTCAGCGATTGAATCGATCAATCCATGCGGAATTCTTGCTGCTTTGATGGAGGAGGAACCAAGCGCTTTCCACTTCTTGGTTGAGCAAGTTCCTGGTCGTGCATTTCTTGGCGCAAGTCCCGAGAGACTTTTCCGCAGAATTGGAAATTTTATTCAGAGCGAAGCCGTCGCAGGAACATGTGGTCGCGGACCTGATGCGGCATCCGATGATCGCCTCGCGGGGCG
>CAMDEL010000177.1 GCA_945896765.1 Singulisphaera sp. GP187 | reverse complement strand
GCGCTATTGAATGCGAAGGAGACGAGTGCATCTGCACCAGATCGATCCAAGATCGAGACGCTGCAACGCGCGCAGAAGTTGCGCGATGCTCAACTCGGTGACGAACTCTCTGGCTTGTCCGCGGAACAGATTCGTATGAAACAGGGACTTGATGTCGAAGCCACCAAATTGCAAGTGGAATTGTCAAAGAGCAAACTTGAATTAGAACGAACCTCCGTCGCGGAGGCGGTGCTTGACATGAAGACGAAGACTTCAGTCGGTGCGTTGAAGCGTCAAATCGAGCAGCTTTCTGCAGAAAACGCGCTTGCAGCCGAAAAGCGTAAATCGGATCAGTCCAAGTTGGCTGATGAACAATTGCGTGCGACCGCTGCAGTGTTAACTTTGGGCGCACAGATTCAGAATCGCGACTTGGAAGACAAGTGGCGCGACGAAGTCAACGCGCCCGTGACTTACACCATTGAGCCATTTAAGGATGGGATCTTGACAGTGAGCGATCGTCGGATTGATTTAAATGGCGTCATCGTTTCAGGAACAGCTGATGCAGTATGCGATCGGATCGATTATTTCAATAATCAAAATCGAAAATTGCCAATCTTTATCATTATCAATAATTCGCCTGGCGGTAGTGTCATGGCGGGCTATCGAATTCTCAAGTCGATCGAGACAAGTGATGCTCCAGTGCATGTTGTTGTGAAGAGTTTCGCCGCTTCGATGGCGGCAACCATCGCAACTCTTGCACCGCATAGTTATGCCTATCCAAATGCGATCATCTTGCATCATCAGATGTCAGGCGGCGCAAGTGGAAACATGACAAATATGGAGCAGGAGATTGCGACCATGCAAGAGTGGGAACGACGCCTCGCAGAGCCGATCGCGAAGAAAATGGGAATCACTGTCGCACAATTCAAGGAAAAAATGTACGCAGCAAAGAAAAGCGGCGACTGGGACGAGTTTGCAGACAAAGCTCTTCAATTGAAGTGGATCGACCACTTGGTGAATGAAATCCGTGAAGAGGGCGTTCGGACGAAGCCCACTGGGTCTGGAGCTTCTGCCTGGTGGATGTCCATGTTGAAGAGTGACGAGAACGGAAAGTCATACATTGCACTTCCACCGCTCGAGCCATATGACTGCTATTTCATGATCAATCCACGTGGGTTTTACAGAATAGATGGACGCTAAAAATTCTTTGGGGAAAAAATGAATAATTTCATTGTGTTTGCTGTCTTACAACTATTGTCCAATTCGGTTTCTGCGCAGACGCCAGCCGTACCATCGGCCGCTGCCGTGCCTGCAACTCAGACGGCAACACCACCAACCGCCGACAGTTGGCCGCGTGTCTTTAATACAGATGGATTCACTGTGACCGTCTATCCGCCTGCGATAAAAACGTGGGATACGAGAACGCTTGCTGGAACTTCTGCATTCTCGCGTGCCGCGTCCGATGGCTCTGCTCTGACCTACGGAACGTTTTCCTTCACGGCATCGACGGAAGTGAATCGACTCAATCGGATGGTCACGCTGACAAACCTCACGATTACAGGGGTTTCTCTGCCGGATAATCCTTCGGCTCAAGCAACGATGCAATCAAAGATGCAGGCGATGGCGCAGTCGAAGGTTGATGCGACAATCAATGTTCCGCTTGATCGACTCGAAGCCGCAGTGCCAACGATGTCAACTTCGCCTCATGTCGCCTCTGCTCCGCTTCGTAATACTGTGCCAACAATTACTGTTGCGACCACGCCAACAATTCTTGTTCCAGTTCAAGGCAAGCCAATCTTGAAACCACTTCCAGGGACAAAGTTGCAGCGTGTCATCAATACTCAGATGCTGTTGGTTCAAGACGCATCAAATGCTTGGTGGTTAAAGGTCGCTGATGGCTGGATGACATCGACATCTCTGGATGGGCCTTGGGCAGTCGGTTCTGCAAACGGCAACGCTGATCTTGCCACAGCGACAAAGTGGGCAGCGACACAGCCGACGACCAATTTGCTGACGGGTTCAACAACGGCTGGTGGTAGTTCGCCATCTCTCAATGCTTCGACTCCTGCGATTCTTGTTTCCACAACACCTTCCGAAGTGATCGTGACCGAAGGAGCGCCAAAATGGGAAGCACTTGGAACGAGTGGTGTGGAATATGTCACAAACACCGGTGGAAATATTTTTCGCTTGACCAGCAGTGGTGCGAATTATGTGCTGATTTCAGGACGTTGGTTCACCGCTGCGACTTTGGCAGGTCCGTGGGTCTATGTCGCGCCCGCTTCGATTCCAGATGAGTTTCATGCGATTCCACAAGACAGTGCAAAGGAAAATATTCTCGCTTCTGTTCCTGGAACTGCACAAGCGCAAGAGGCATCGATTGCAAATGCGATCCCGCAGATGGCACGCGTTCCAAAGACGCAGAAGTTTGCTGCTCCAACAATTGTCGGTGGCAAGCCAGTGATGACGACAATTTCTGGGACGACTCTGCAAGTTGTCAAGAATTGCACGACGCCGATTTTTATGGTCACTGCAACAGAGTGGTATGCGTTGAAAGATGGCGTTTGGTTTGCTGCGACTGGAGTTGCGGGACCTTGGACTGTCGCAACATTTGTTTCGCCCGCGATCTATTCGATTCCAGCATCGAGTCCTTACTACTACGTCACTTTCGTTCGTGTCTATAGCACTGAGAGTGATTATGTATTGATGGGATACACGCCGGGCTATTACGGTGCGTATGAAGAAGATGGCGTGATTGTGTATGGAACAGGATATTTGTACGACCCGTACTACTACGACGATGTATGGATTCCAGCGCCAGTCACTTACGGATATGCCGTCAATCCTGCATACAACCCGTGGATGGGTTGGGGCATGGGATATGGAATGGGTATGGCAATGAGCGATACCTATTACTACAACTCGTATCCATATTGGGGCCCATATTCTGCGGCATATGGACCAAATGGCTATGCAGCATGGGGACCAGGCGGATGGGCTGCAACCACTGGAAATGTCTATCAACATTGGGGCGATGTGAGCACCATGACGAGATCGAGCGCGGGATATAACGCGTGGACTGGAAACGCGTGGGGCGCAACAACTGCGACTGCATTCAACTCGACAACTGGCGCACGCGCTGCGGGTCAGAAAGGTTATGTCGACAATGCATACACGGGACAGTGGGCTGAAGGCGCGCGCGCTGCGGGTTACAACCCAACAACGGACAACTATGCAGCAGGCAAAGTTGGCGCAGTCGGCGTGAATGGTCAAACCACAGCTGTCGCTGGCGCAGGCACGGTCGGCAATACTGCAACGGGAAATGAAGTGAGCGCAGCAGGCGTGAAAACCGAAAATGGAACTTGGGGCGTCGCGCACGGCGAGAACGGCACCGCAGTTGCTACTGGAAATAATGTGTACGCAACGGGTGATGGCAATGTCTACAAAGACAACAATGGAACGTGGCAGAGTTACAACAATGGGAGTTGGAATAATGTCACCGATGCAAATACAAAGTCACAGTTGAATCAGCAGCAAGCGACACGCAACGATGGCGATTGGCGTTCGTCTATGTCTGGTCGTTGGCAGCAGGGCGGCGAAGGATTCGGCGGCAATCAGAATGGCGCCAACGATGCGAATGCAGCTCAGAATGCCAACAATAACCGCGGAAATGCTGGCAATTCGAATAATGCCGGCAACAATCGCGGCGGCAATTCATGGGGCGGCGGCGGTGGAAATCAAGGCAACGCAAACGGGGGACGAGCCGGTCGCGCAGGCGGCGGCGGTGGTGGTCGGCGCTGAGTGCGGGCGCTGAGTGCGTGAGTTTGAGATGACATTACACTCGTCGAACATATGACGAGTAAATACCGAACTGCGCCAACCAATACCACGGGAATGCCAAAGGGCATTCCATACATCGTTGGAAATGAAGCGGCTGA
>CAMDEL010000176.1 GCA_945896765.1 Singulisphaera sp. GP187 | reverse complement strand
ACATACCACTGATCTGAAAGGTATGGCTCGACCGCAACATGACTGCGTGATCCGTGACCGACGCTGTGTCGATAAGGCTTGGCTGCCTCGAGAAGTCCGTTGGATTTGAACCATGCAACCACAGCTTTGCGCGCTTCCTCGCGTGAAAGTCCTACGAACTGCTTTGCGGTCGCACTGACATCAGTCCATCCGTGACGATCACTGATTGAACCATCGGGCGCCATAATGTTGATGACTTGCAGTTCGTGACGGCGACCGAGTTCCCAATCGTTGGCATCATGCGCTGGTGTGATTTTCAAGAATCCGCTTGCAAACTGCGCCTTTGCGTCTTGCGGATCACCACCAAGAGAAACGGGCATGACTACATAATCGTCTTCGACGATTGGAATGACTCGATCGACGATCGGCAATCGCACACGCTTGCCGCGAAGTGCAGCGGCGCGAGGATCACGCGGATTGATTCCGATTCCACTGTCACCCAGCATCGTCTCAGGCCGAGTCGTTGCAACAGTGATGTGACCAGAGCCATCTTCGAGTGGATATTGCAGGTACCAAAAAAATCCATCCACTTCTTCCATTTCGACTTCATCATCGGAGAGCGCAGTTTGGGAAGCAGGATCCCAATTCACCAATCGCTTGCCGCGCTCAATCAGACCATCGGCGAAGAGGCGGAAGAATGACTCGCGCACCGCTGCGGTGCACACAGGATCCATCGTGAAACGCGTTCGAGCCTCGTCACACGAAGCACCCATTTCTCTCAGTTGCGCAAGAATGACTGATTCGTATTCGTCCTTCCAATCTTGAACTTTCGCCACGAATTCCTCGCGGGTGAAATCCGTGCGACGTTTTCCTTGCATCAGCAACCGCTTCTCGACGACTGTTTGCGTTGCGATTCCCGCGTGATCCGTGCCTGGCATCCACATTGCATTCATCCCGCGCATTCGAGCAACACGGACAAGAACATCCTGAAGCGTGTTGTTGAGCGCGTGTCCAAGATGAAGCGCTGCAGTCACATTTGGCGGCGGAATAAAGACTGAATACGGCGCGCCAGAATCCGTGGGCTGCACATGAAAACAACCCGCTTGCGACCAGCGGGCGAGAATGGATTTTTCGTGCTCGATCGGCGAGTACGATTTCGCAAGCGTGATTTCTGTCATATCAAACCAAGTCTACCGATCGACCCGTGAATGGGCGGAGATCGATGTGTATGCGCTTGTGATGGCAATGCTCGTCGGCATGAGCAGTGGTTGCGGTCATTCAAATAGCGCCGCCCCGATCGATCCCAACGACTCCGCCGCGATGCGAACTGCGATGGATGCGGTTGAAACTTCGCTGCGATCTGCCCGCTTTGATGAAGCACTGCGGATCGCTGTGCGACTGACGGAAGTCGCACCAAAGAATGGCGATGTGTTTGAATTGCTCGGTCGTGCGGAGATTGCTGCGGGACTTGCAGCGACAAATCCTGCGAGGCAGAAGGCGATGCGCGTCGCAGCCGCGACTGCGTATTCGCGCGCGGTCGAATTGAGCCCGCCAAGTGCTGGATTGCTCAATGCCGCTGGAGTTGCAGCGCAAAGTTCTGGCGACCCGACTGCTGCAGTGGGATTTTTCGCGAGTGCTGCGAAACTTGACCCTTCCAATCCGCAGCATCCACTCTTTGCGGGGCTTGCGCTGTTGCAGACGGGACACATCGAAGAAGCTCGAATTTCCCTGGAAATTGCTCGAACACTCGATCCCAAATCTCCGTGGCCAGTGAGTGCGCTTTCAGGAATCGCACTGACTTCTGGCGACGCGCAAACGGCGCTTGCGTTGGCGCGCGAGGCGCGCGTGCTTGATCCGCGCAATGATGAATTGCGTGTTCCAGAGGCGAAGGCACTTCGAAAGTTGGGACGACACCAAGAAGTTCTCACGCTTCTTCTGGCGCTTCCTCAACAAGCCAGGATGACTGAAGCAATCACGTGGGAAATTTCTTCCGCGCACGAATCGCTTGGCGATCGCCCCGCTGCCGCTCAAGTCTGGGCAAAGTGGGCTGAAATATCTGGGACTCCTGAAGCTGCGGCTGATGCAGTGCGCAGATGGACCGAAGCAGGCGATCCAATTCAAGCGGCGACTTGGCGACAAGTCGCGCGACAGCGCGGATGGCGAGGCGAGTGACCTGTTCGATTGATTGCGCCTCCGTAAGAAAGGGCGCCAACTTTTCTAAGGCGAAACCTTCTGCTCTGATTTAGGGGTTGTTTGCTTCTCGTCGGTCGAAGGTTCCGCTTTCGCCGCAGGCTTCGCGTGCTCTTTGAAAAAACGAACAATCAAAACAGCCGCACCCTTGGGATTTGAATGCCCACCATCATGAATCACAGTGACCAGTGGCGCACCCTTGGTCGATTCATAAATGGTCGCAGTCAGGTCCCCTTCCTTCGCCCACGGCTTTCCCTCATCAGAACAGTCGTTGGCTTTGCGCACAATTGCGAACGTTGCTTCTTGATTTGAAAATTTCACGAGGGGATCATTTGTGCCCGCAACATGCAGCACTGGCATGGGAACCAAATCTGACGCAGGCTTCCTGTACGCACCAGCAACTGGCGCAATAGCAGCGAAGGTTGCGCCACGCGCTTGCCACAGTAAATAGCTGAAAAATCCGCCGTTGGAATGGCCTGTGGAATAGATGCGCTGATCGTCAACCTTGTACTCCTTGTGCATCGATGCGAGCATGGCGTCAAAAAATTTGAAGTCGCGATCATCATTATTCCCAACCGCTGTTTGCCATCCAGATTTCTTACCTTCGGGATCGACAAGTTGACTGACTGTGGGCAATCCCTGCGGAAAAACTAGAATTGCTTCGGGCCACGCTTGCAGCATTCCCGATGCGCGACTGGCTTGATTCGCAGTCCCGCCGTGACCGTGCCAACAAAAAACCAGCGGCGTATTTGCAGTTGCGTTTGCCGGCACATGTACAAGCGCAGTGCGCTCAACGCCTTCCACAGTCCATTTCTGTTTTACAAATGCTTCGGCAGTCTTGGCCGGAACCTCGGGGGTTTTTTCTTGGGCATGAATCGGCAGTGAGATAAATGAAATCGCCAAAATTAGTGATAAAATTCGCATAATTTATGATAACGAAGTTGGAAGAGTGATACCGCGAGAGTGCGATCGCCATTTGTATGCTTGGGGAATGTCACGACCCACCGCTTCAACCAAGCCTGATTATGTTTTAGGCACACACGACGCAGAGCATGCACGGCTTGGAAAACAACATTCGCTCTGGCGCGAATTGGTGCATGACGGATGGAAGCGTGCTGGAATTGTTGCAGGCAATCGGGTGGTTGATGTGGGGGCTGGCCCCGGATTTGCAACCATGGATCTTGCTGAAATCGTGGGGGAAAATGGCCGTGTTGTCGCCGTGGAAATTTCCAGCAAGTTTGTGCAGGAGGTGAATGATCAGGCGAAAGCACGTGGTTTGAATCATGTCAGCGGGCACATTGTTGACTTGATGCATGAAGAGATTCCAACTCTGGATGGACCTTTCGATGCTGCGTGGTGCAGGTGGGTCTGCATGTTCGTGCCTAAGGTATCTACGTTGGTGAATCGCATTCATCACTCGCTTCGAGATGGCGGCGTAGCGGTGTTTCATGAATATGTTCAATATGAAACGTACGGATTGCAGCCGCCAACCGAAGGAATTACATCATTTACTCAAGCAGCCATGAAAAGTTTCAGTGATCGAGGAGGCGAGACCAATATTGCTGGACGTGTGCTGAGAGAATTGCGTCAGCACGGATTTGAAATTCTTTCCGTCAAACCCATCGTGCGATCAGCGCGGCCTGCCGAAGATCTTTGGCAGTGGCCAGCAGGTTTTATCCGTACCTATGTGCCACGATTGGTGGAATCTGGCCAAGAGAGTGAAGCATGGGGAAAGAAAGTTCTTGACGAACTC
>CAMDEL010000175.1 GCA_945896765.1 Singulisphaera sp. GP187 | reverse complement strand
TTGACCAAGTCGATCCACCGAAAGCGAACAGATGATCTATCACGCCAGCACAATGGCAATCGTTGTCTTTGCGGCATTTGTTGGTTTGGTTCTTGCGCTCAGTTTCTGGCTTGCGTCACGCGCAAAAAGCGCAAGTGGATATTTCGCCGCACATGGTCAGGTTGGATGGTTTGTCAATGGGATCGCATTTGCGGGCGACTATCTTTCAGCGGCAAGTTTTCTTGGCATTTGTGGAATGATCGCCTTCTTTGGATATGACGGCTTCTTATATTCAATCGGATATCTCGCCGGATGGATTGTTGCGCTCTTTGTCATCGCAGAACCCATTAAAAAGCTTGGGAAGTACACGCTCGCCGATGCGCTCAATGCAAAGTTCAATTCTCGTGGAATCAAATTAGTCGCGGCAATTTCGACGCTAGTGATTTCACTTTTCTATCTTGTGCCACAGATGGTTGGTGCTGGTGCGCTTGTAAAACCTCTTCTAGGTTTGCCGCACTGGGCTGGTGTGATGATGGTTGGTGCAACAGTCACCATCATCGTCGCGACGGGGGGAATGGTCAGTACGACTTGGGTGCAGTTCATCAAAGGGACGCTGTTGGTCATCATCTGCACTTTTGTCGTCGTGCTGATTTTGCAGCGCGGTTTTTCACTGCCAACGTCTCCAATTGAATCCAGTGAGGTTCAGAAAATTTCGAAAGGCCCAGCAGGAACGATTGTCAACGGCGAGCCACTTTCCCCTGAGAATCAGCTGGATTCTGCGCTGCGGGCGAAACATGGATTGGGATTTGGAAGTATCGCAGAACTGCCCAATGGTGTGACGACGACGGGTCCGCTTGGACCATTGGCATACATCAAGACTTTTTCCGAGTCGACAATCACAACTTGGCGCAAGGGGACCGATGCGAATGGATCGACAACTTTCACGCCAATCCAGAGAACGGGAAGCGATTTGCTTCTTCCGGGAAGCAGCCCAACATTCAAGAGTGTGCGCAGTGATGGATTCTTCGCCAAACTCGATTTCCTTTCATTGATGCTCGCACTTTTTCTGGGCACTGCAAGTCTGCCGCACATCCTCATTCGTTACTACACCGTCAAGGACGCCTCCGCGGCGCGCAAGAGCACGGTTGTCGGCATCGCTGCAATTGGTGTTTTTTACATTCTGACTTTATATCTTGGCATCGGCGCGATGACCAGCGGTGCGCTTGATCCAACAGACTCCAATATGTCTGCGCCGCTTCTAGCGCGCACGTTCGGCGACGGCATCTTCGCTGTTATAAGCGCTGTTGCTTTCACAACTGTTCTTGGAACGGTCAGTGGTCTGATTCTTGCTGGTGCGGGAGCTGTTGCTCACGATCTCATGAAGGACTATTGGGGTATGAACCTCAGCGATCGTCAGCAGGTTCGCGCAGCAAAATTTGCTTCAATTGCACTTGGCATGGCGGCGATCCTCTTGGGGATTTTCTTCGAAAAGATGAATGTCACATTTCTTGTTGGCTGGGCATTTAATGTTGCAGCAAGCGCAAATCTTCCTGCTCTTGTGATGCTCCTTTATTGGAAGCGAACAACGAAAGCTGGGGTGATTTCTGCGATGGCTGTCGGGCTTGTCTGCAGTCTTGCATGGATTCTCGCATCAGCCGACACATTAGAAAAAGTCTTTGGATACTCGGCGGTCGATGCGGCATCGTCCGCACTGGTTCCATTCAGTCAACCTGCCATCGTGACCGTCCCACTTGGATTTGCCATATTGATCCTTGTTTCATTGTTCACAAGCAAGGCGCAAAGTTATCCAAGGTGATTGCTTTGTATAAAGTGTCGTCAATGCAGATGATGACACGCAGAGACGTCGGTCAACAATGCTTGCTCGCATTCGCCACGATCTCAGTTGCACTTCTTTTTTCATGCGGCGGTGGGGAATCGAGTGAACAAGTCCCCAATTCGCCAATTGTTTTTGAAACCCAAAACGTCAACCTCGGCGAAATGCCGCCTGAAGCAACTCAAATACTTACTGTAAAAGTTAAGAATGTTTCTTCTTTGCCTCAAAGTATTGAAAAAGTGATCAGCGATTGCAGTTGCGCAACTCCAACATGGGCTGATGAACCGATCGCGCCAGGCTCGACCGCTGAGATCGAAATCACTGTGGAATCTGGTTCGAAGCAATTTCTGTTTTATCCAATAACTCAGGACTTCCATCTATAAAGCCCGCACGAAATCACATCCCTTTGACCAAGGCTCGCTTGGTCGTTGCGCGCGAAGCTTTGATGATCGCATCCGCACCCTTTGGATTTGCCTTGCATTCAAGCAGGGCGCAAAGCATCAGCGGGGCAACGATTGTCGCATCCGATTCGATCACAAACATTGGAGTGTTTTCGGTCAGTTTGTCCCACGTGATTTTCTCGTTGGGTGTCGCGCCAGAATAGGAACCATACGAAGTGGTCGAATCGGAAATCTGGCAGAAATATGCCCAAGGCTCGGCTTTTTGTTGCAAGTCATATTTGATCGACGGCACAACGCAGATTGGAAAGTCTCCTGCGATGCCTCCACCAATTTGGAAGAACCCGACGCCTTTGCCCTTTGAAAGCACTTTGTAATCGTCGTACAGATTGGCCATGTATTCGATGCCAGACTTCACGATGTTTGCGCTGCACTCTTCAAACTTCACGTGCGATGCGAAAATGTTGCCGAATGTCGAATCTTCGTGGCCTGGAACTACGATTGGCAATTTCGCTTTCGCAGCAGCGAGAAGCCAACATTCATCAGGATTTCCTTCGTAATGCTTCGGATTGATCGCAAGCACGAGGTCATAAAAATATTCGTGCCAGAAGCGGCGATCACCATTCTTTGTAGCGCTCTTCCACATCGGTACGAGAATCTTTTCCACCGCGCGAAATGCTTCATCTTCAGGAATGCTCGTGTCCGTCACGCGGCGCATGCGCTGCTTGAGAATCTTGGTGTCATCGCGCTTGGTGAAATATCGATATTCAGGAAAGTCTTTATAGCTGTCATGCGCGACCAATCGAAAGATCGACTCTTCCAAGTTTGCGCCTGTCACCGAAAGACCGTGCACAAGTCCAGCTCGAATGGCTGGCGCAAGTGTGATCCCCAACTGCGCGGATGACATCGCGCCAGCAACGGCCCAATACATTTTCCCGCCGACGCGCACGTGATCCCAGTAAGCGAACAACGCATCGCGCATCGCACGCGAATTGAAGTTCATGTAATTGTGCGAGATGAAATCCAGGATGGGCAGTGAGGACTTGGGCGTGGGCATAGGGGGTGTGTTTTATCCCAAGACCGCGTTCGATGCTGAGCGCCGTTGAAAATGGCAATAGACGAACCTTTGCACGGTTCCAAAGGGAGTTGCGTGTTCTTCATATTGATGTTCAACGAAGGAAAACGCACCGTCAAATTGTGCGCGCAAATCCTGCGGGCTGTATCGCACAATCTGAAGTCCACTGCATTTCAGCGGGCCGTCTTCAGCGAAAGTCGCAAGAATCAGATGGCCGCCTGGCTTGACCGCGTCAGAAACACTCTTGATATATGCGGCGCGATCATGTTCTTCGGTCAGAAAATGAAATGCCGCGCGATCATGCCAGAGGTCATAGGAATGATCCGAGAGTTTGACTTTCGTCACGTCGCAGTGAATCCACTGCACGCCGCTGGCGGCACTGCCGAGTTGCTTCTGCGCGGCCGCGATCGCAGCAGAAGAAATGTCGAGGACGGTCAGATTTTTATAGCCACCAGCAATCAATTCGCTGATCAGGATTGAAGCGCCGCTGCCAACATCAATGATGCGTGCGTCTGGAGAGATTTGGGTACGGCCAATGAGATCGAGCGAACACCGAGCATGCTTCTGAAACCAACTCACATCGTGAATCGCTTTCGTTGAATAAATATTTTCCCAGTGTGGAGCGGATTGCATGGT
>CAMDEL010000174.1 GCA_945896765.1 Singulisphaera sp. GP187 | reverse complement strand
GTCAGGGTTGGACTGAAGACGCTCATTCGATCGCCGACACGCAAGATCGGGCCTGCGCCGATTGGAGAATCGTGCGGGAAACTGCGCGAATTTTCCAAGCAAATCAAGCGTGAATCACGCGGAATGAACTTCGTCTTTGCTGCGTGAATAGCCCCGATGAATCCAACCTCCTCCGCGACTGTAAAGAGAAGTCCCACATTCGCCGCGGCTTTGTTCTTCATCAGTCGATCAAATGCAGCGCATGCCGCTGCGACCGCCGCAAGATCGTCGCATGCATTTGTTTCGATGACGCGGACTTCAGTTTGCTCTCCGTTTTGCATTGGTACGCCGACGGCACGCGTCACGATGCGCGGCGCAGGGAGAAGCCAGCGTGCGATATCTCCCACGGCAATCGAATTGCTCGTTGGAGTTTGATCCAGTCGAGCAACAACACGCTTGTATGGTTGCTGCTTCGCATCAAGGGTGATGATCGTCGCAGGAAATCGCGAGCCGGAATAATCGATGACTTCGATTCGTGCTCCAACAAAATATGGATCGTTCACGCCCCCGCGGAATTCCATTGTCAAATTTCTTCGCGACGCGGCAGGACCTTTGATTGATGGAGGGACGAGAACTACAAATGCAGGATGATCAAGATGCGCGGTGATCAGAATTGGACGCGCAGAACGCGAACGATCTTTTCGGCGAATGAGAAAGTTGCCAGCATCATCCCGCTGAATGTCCAGTTTCGATCGGCGCGGCGCAAGCCAGCCATCAATCCACGCCATCACGCGTTCTTCATGCCCAGCGGCAGTGGGAGTGCTCGTCAATTCGAGCAGCCACAATTCATCGCGTCGGGCGGCAAGATCGCCCTTGCTTTTTGCGGTGGGAGTTTTTTTTGCGGTGGAATTTGATTGAAGGCGCACGCTTGTCATACGGGAAGGATAAAGTGAACCGCCCATGAACACCTTCTCTCCTATTCCTGAAATCCTTGACGAACTCCGCGCGGGGCGGATCATCGTTCTGGTGGATGACGAACAGCGAGAAAACGAGGGTGATTTGGTTTGCGCCGCACAAGCGATCACTCCAGAGACGGTCAATTTTCTCAATCGCGTTGCCGGTGGATATCTCTGTGTCTCGCTTGATGGCGAAACGTGCGATCGGCTCGCTCTGCATCCGCAAGCTGGATCGAATTCCAGTTTGCGTGGCACTGCGTTCACCGTTTCGGTGGATGGTCATCCGCGACATGGAGTGGGAACTGGCATCAGCGCGCGCGATCGAGCGACAACGATTCGATTGATCGCAGATCCCAAGAGTCGCCCCGACGATTTCGTGCGGCCTGGTCATATCAATCCGCTGCGCGCTCGCGAAGGCGGAGTCTTAGTGCGAACAGGTCAGACCGAAGGATCGGTCGATCTCTGCCGCTTGGCCGGATTGCTTCCTGCGGCGTGCATCATCGAAGTCGTTCGCGAAGATGGCGAGATGGCACGCATGGACGATCTGAAAACTTTGTGCGAAAAACATGCGCTGAAAATTTGTTCGGTGGAGCAGATCATCGAACATCGTTTGCGCAGCGAGACCCTTGTCAAACGAATCGCACCTGTCAGCGGAGTTCTTGTGGAAACTCCCGAAGGTCCATTCACTCTTTATGCCTGGCATAGTTCGCTCGATCCACAGCCTCATTTGGCGCTCTGTCTTGGCGGAGTTGGAGTTCTCGAAAGTGATGGTCGGCCAACTGCGCACGAAGATCCAGTCTTGGTTCGTATGCATCGCAGAGATATTCTTGGTGATATTTTCGCGGCGACGCGTGCGTCTGGTGGACGGTGCGGTCAAGAGACTGTGCGCGCATCGCTGCGAGCTATTCGCAAAGCAAAGAAGGGTGCGCTTGTTTATTTGCGAACGGAAAGTGAAGGCGATGATTTGACCGATCTCATTCATCAAGTGCGCCGCAGTGGTGGAGATGATGTGAATGCTCCCGATCTCACTCGGCTCGGTGGTATTGGTGCGCGCGCTCAGCCCATGGATCAGCGAGAATTTGGTATCGGGGGACAGATTCTGCGCAACTTGGGTTTACGCCGCCTGCGCGTGTTGAGTGATCATCCAAAGGCGATGCCTGGTTTGCATGGCTTCGGCCTCGAGATCGTGGAGCAAGTTCCAATTCAATGAATGGCCACACTTCGATGATGTCACTATTCCTTCTATATATAGGCGGCGCTTCAATGTTTGGTTTGCTTGCTTGCCAAAGCGTTCCGCCTGCAAGTCGCAATGCGAACGAGATCGTGGTCGCGCCTGTGCAAACTCCTGCACCAACTTCCGCGTCTGTGCAAACTCCTGCATCAACTTCCGCGCCTGTGCAAACTCCTGCATCAACTTCCGCGCCTGTGCAAACTCCCGCGCAAACTTCCGCGCCAACCAAAGACGACGCCACGGTCGAGAAACTTCTTGATGCAATGGAAGAGCAGGGGCGCACGATGAAAGATTTCACGGCGAGTGCGACGATGGAAAAGTTTGAAGCGCTGACTGACGAGCGCGAAGTTCGGCGCGGTCGAGTTGTTGTTCTGGGTCCTACTGGAAAGGATCGGGAAATCGGAATTGTCTTCGACGAATTGATCGACAGCACTGGTCGCGGATCGACCGATGCGCGCAGATTTGTTTTTCGCAGTGGTTGGATGTCGGAGTTTGATCCAACGAAAAAGCAGGTGATTCGTCGTCAACTCGCTCCCGAAGGCGAGTCGTTCGATCCACTTCGAGTTGGAGAAGGTCCGTTTCCTGTTCCGCTCGGTCAGCCGAAGAAAGATGTCGTCCGCGAATTTATTGTGAGCATGGGAACGCTTCCAGATGCCGCATTTTTCCGTTCACTTGCAAAAGTTCCTCCCGAAGCAGGATCAGTAGGCGCAGCAGGAGTCACAGCAAGCGCGACAGAGAGCCCTCTCGTTATTCTGCGATTGGTTCCGCGAGTCGGCACAAAGATGGCGCGTGATACTGCGGCAATGACAATCATTCTCGATCGAACATCGCTGATCCCGCGCGGCGTCGAAGTCGAAGCAGTCAACGGCGATAAGACGCGCGTTCTGTTGCGAGATGGCCGATTGAATGTTGGACTTGATGATGCTGCCCGTGCAATACTCTCGCCGCCATCAACGGATGGTTGGAAAATTGATACGCGTCCACTGAATCCTTGAACTTGCTGAATTTGAAGTGAATAGAACAAACTCGGGATACGCTTCATGAGAACAATGCGAAAGATGAAACATTTTCTCGCCACGTTGTCGCTGCGCAGCGCTCTTGCTGTTGGAGCGATGACAGTTTGCGCCATCGTTACTTCGGCAGATGCTCGACAAGGTTCGCCAGTGCCGAAGACTGCGACGCTGGCACCAGCAGCGCAGACTTCGATCGATGCGCAATGGCGAAACGATGAAGATCGCGCCAATACGCGTGTCCGTCACGGACAGTGGACGGCGGAAGATCTCGCAGATCCCGCGCGTCGTGCTCGTGCTGCGATTGACGCAGGTGTTCCCAGTGCAGTCTTGACGAGCGCAAAATTGCCCGAAAGAGTTCCTGCGCTTTTGGGAGCAGAGGCGTTGATGAAGCAGGGGAGATTTGATACAGCAATACAAGTTCTGACCGATTTGCCGGGCGCACCTGCATCATCTTTGCGTGCGCAATGTTTCGAAGGTCTTGGTCGACAAGACGAAGCTGCGACAGCCGCCGCCGAAGCGGTTCGAGAACTTGTTGAGGGAAAAACAATTACAGCATCCGATATCGTTCTGGTCGCAGAAGCAATGACGGTTCTTGCGCGTGTGCGTGCAGCGGATGCAGCCGCATGCGATGCGATCATTAAGACACTCACTGATGCGCGCGAAATGGATCGATTGGATTGGCGCGGACGAATTGTCGAAGCGCGCTTCTTGATCGAAAAACATAATGTCGAAGAAGCAGTCGGCGCGCTGCGTGAAGC
>CAMDEL010000173.1 GCA_945896765.1 Singulisphaera sp. GP187 | reverse complement strand
CCAACGCGAACATAAAACATCGCTTCTGGCAAAGCAGTTATCTGACCGAGTGCGTCCATCCCGCGCGGACGGCGGCGACTTGGCGGTTGAGGATCTTGAGGATCTGCGCCTTCATCATCGTTTGGAAGCACAATGCGCATAGCTTTGGTACCACCAGCAATTTCAACCTGCTCGAATGATTTGCCAGATTCCTTTTCCATTTTTCGAATGACTGCGTCAAAAATCTTGCCGGCAACATCAGCACGTGCACCATAGTCAGCCCAGACCAACAACCCGAGTTCGAGGGCATCAAGTTCTTCATTACGCTCAACGAAGATTGCGGCGCCTGTTGGTCCTGGCCAAGGGACTTCCTCTGCATCGACTCCAAGTTCCTGAAGTGATTCTGAACGCTTGAGTGCAGTCTCTTTGTTTGCCTCAACCATAAGAGATGCAATTTCTGGAGCCCGCATGATCTGACCAATCGGAGATTCCGCGTAGCGCTCCATTGTTGCGTTTGCATCCTTCGCCGAAATGATCAAAGCACTTCCTTTGGGCGCTATGGATTCAAACTTGACTCCTTGCGCAAGACAGAAACACACTGGAGCGCAGAGAATTGCGAATGCGAAAAATGAATTTTGAATTGAATATTGTTTCATAACGAAGACTCCGTGAGTTTTTACAGAACAAGAATCAACCGCCGCTGGCGTCCTTCAGCTGTGGAGGTGCTTCGAAATCCTTGCGTGGAGGAGGCTTCAAATAGTTGTTTCCCGAATTCGGGTTGTTTCGATCGAACGCAAATGCCTCGCGATTGCGAACAAAATCCTTGACATATCGAGCGGGAATCGCGAAACCCAAAGACTCTCCGCCGCGGATTCCCATATTTGTGATTCCGACAACTTCACCGCGAGTATTGAACAGCGGACCACCAGAATTGCCAGGATTGATCGCTGTATCTGTCTGGATATATGTCAGTCCGTCAAAGTTGCGCGATGTCGTGGAGACAACCCCTTGGGTCATAGTTCGTTCAAGTCCAAGAGGATTGCCGATTGCGAACACTGCCTGCCCGATTTCCAATCCATCTTGCAAGATGACTGGAGCGAAGCTGAAAGCTTTTCCTTCAGGGTGTTTGATCTTGATCAACGCGAGATCAATCTGATTGTTGACCGCGATCAGTTCCACATCTTCGATCTCCATTCGCTTGAGAGTTCCATCTGTTTGCGGCAACCAAATAGTTGTCCGCAAATTTGTTTCGCCCTGCACAACGTGTGCATTCGTGATTGCATATCCCTCTGGACTGATGATGACTCCCGAACCGAGTCCTGCGGGAGTTGAAACTTTTATGACAGCGGCTCCAATGATCTTGGCGTGTTCACGCGGCGAAAGTTCTGGCAGATTTTCAGCGGTCGAAAAAAGTGAATCCTCAGTCCGCTTGATCTGCGAAACGCCCTCTGCATTTTGAACTTCGCCAACATCTGTCATTTCGAAAACGAGGACATCTGGTCCAACATCCAGCCAAACGCGACGGTCGCTTCGCTTGACGACTTCGCCTTCAATGCGTCGACCACTCTTGAGAATGACAACATCCGCAGGCTTTTGCGATTTGACATCGTCGGCAAAGGCGAAAGCCGAACAGAACACAAGAGCGGAAAGAGTGATCGAAATTGGCTTGGACATAATCTGGGTCTCCGTTGGTGAAAGCGTTACTATAACTCGCCTGCCCCTTCTAGGAATATCTATGCGAAATACTTTTTTATATTGTGCGAGTCTGCTTTTCGGATCCGCGCTCCTCTCGGCCACAAACATTGTCTATGCGCAATCTCCTGCGCCAAGTGGCAACCGAATTTCGGATCACTTTGGATTCGATGGCGTTGATGCGATCAAGGTGGATAAGGGTGGCGGCCCCCTTTCCACTGCCGATCTTGACGGAGACGGCAAGAGCGATCTCATTGCGATCAATAATCGCAACAGCCGAATCGATTTGCTCTATCAGAAGGTTGGCGCAAAGCCAACCGATGAAGTTCCACCGACTTCGAGCATCAACGAGATTCCGCAACATTGGCGCTTTCGTCGTGTCGAAGTTCCAGTCTCGGATGCAGTCGGTACAGTCCTGCCATTCGATTTCGATGGTGATAAGCGAATGGATTTGATCTATTCCGCGGGCAGCGGAAAGATTGTTTTTATGCGTCAGGCATCGCTAGGGGTTTTTGAAGTCGTCCGAAAGCATACGATCAAGAATCTTAATCCAAATCGAGACGCACTGATGATTATGGATCTCCTCGGTGACGATAAGCCAGAACTTGTCGGAATTGCAAATGGACGCATTCAAGTTTGGCCATTCACGGGTTCTGATTTAGGCACTCCTATTGAACTCGCTGCAGGAAATGGAAATGTCATCGCCACGATCGCAGGCGATCTTGATGGAGATGGTGCGAATGATCTTGTGGGGATTATGCCCGACGATGCAGCACCGCTTCGTGTTTGGTTCGGATCGAAAAAGAATGGAGTTTCCGCCCTTGGCGCGCAAACTCGCTTTGAAATGCCGCCACTTAGAGATGCAGAAATTGTGCCACTTCCAAGGGAAAAGGGCGCTGCGCTCGCTGTGGTTGAAAAACCATCTCGTCGCGTCGTTCTGTTGAAAGTTGCCAACGAACCAATCACTGAAGGCGGCGACAGAGAGGCGAGTCTTCAAACGTGGGCATTCACTGATTCTGGCAATCGCAAACGAGATACTGCGATTGCAGATATCAACGGCGATGGACTTCCCGATCTCATGGCGACGAATACCGAAGCCAATGCTGTCTCTATTTTTCAGCAGGTTCCTGGTCGTGGATTTGTCGGCATGCAAAATTCACCTGCCTATAGCGATCTTGATTTCATCGTTGCTGGTGATATTGATGGCAACGGCAAGGCTGAAGTTTTCCTCAGCAGCGAAAAAGAAGGCGTCGTTGGACGAACTTCGTTCAGCAACGACGGGCTTGATTTTCCACAGACGATGCCTCTCACCGGTGGAAATGTTCCGGCTGCTCTTGGGCTGGTCAATATCGATGGACGCAATTGGGTGGCGATCATTGGCAAAGATGGTCGCAACTATTCCATCGAATTGCAGCCAGCAGATGGTTCAACGACAGGCAAAGTGACGATTCCGCTTGGAGCACTCAGCCGTGCACCCGACACAATTCTTGCGCTGGATGCAGACCAAGATTCGTTGACAGACCTCCTGCTCTTCACTCCCGACAAGCCGATGACCATGCTTCGTCACGAAACGCCAAAGGAAGGCGATGCGAAAGATGCTCCGCCGACATTCAAGATTTTCGAAAGTAAAGATATGGCGCAGTTTGGCTTGGCGCAGGCGGCGAATGCGCAGAACACCACGACAACTGATATCGACGGTGATGGCCGTCCAGAATTGCTCGTTGCGGATCGAAACTTTATTCGCGCACTTCGCTTTGATCCCAAAGCCGGATGGCAAGTCGTTGAGCAAATAAACGCGCCGCGCGGTGATACAAAGTTCAGTTCAATCACTCGCCAAGGCGACCGAATTGCCGCGGGCGATAGTGAGAATGGCAAAGTGATTATTTTCACTCGCGATGCAATGGCGAAGAAGTGGAAGCAGGCTGATGAATTCGACGTGAAGGGATTCAAGTTCAACTCGATCGCCGCTGGTCCGTTCACCGGCGGAAAAGATCAAGGATTGCTGCTCGTTGGAAATGATGGCTTCGGCGTAATGCGATTCAGTGGAACGCGCGAGAAGCTTGACGAACTCTCCTCGTGGCGTACCGATGATCTTGGTCGCGTTCCTCACGAACTTGGCGTTGGTGATTTGAATCAAGACGGGATGACAGACTTGGTGGTGCTTGATGCAGGAAAGCAGATGCTCGATGTACTTGGAATCAGTCAATCTCACACATTGCTTCCCGCGCTCAGTTTCCGTGTCTTCGAAAGCCGCCTCTTTTCTGGTGGAGAACC
>CAMDEL010000172.1 GCA_945896765.1 Singulisphaera sp. GP187 | reverse complement strand
AGATGAATTTGGCGACCACCGATGGAGTCTCCGCAACAGATGCAAATTCTATTGCGCTTGCTGGTGAATGGCAGTGGAAGCGTGGATCGACTTCGACGGTCCATGCACCAAACGCACCACAGGGGCCAACGCATCCTCAGGCTCAATCGGGGTCGTTCGGTTCGATGTGGAATGCGATGATGGCGCCCGTTGTTCCTTTCGCAATTCGTGGTGCGCTTTGGTATCAAGGGGAATCAAATGCAGGTGAAGCTGATCAATATCGTGAACTTCTTCCACTGATGATTCGTGCGTGGCGCGCGAAGTGGAACGAGGGTAATTTTCCTTTCGGCATTGTGCAGTTAGCAGGATTTCGTGCAGCGAGCGACGATCCAGTAGAAGGTGAATGGTCTGCGCTTCGTGATGCTCAGTCGAATACTGTTCGAGTTGTGCCGCACTGCGGCCTCGCAGTTGCAATTGATGTTGGAGATGCGAACGACATTCATCCGCGTAACAAGAAGGCCGTTGCAGATCGCCTTGCTGCGTGGGCGCTTTCACAGGTGTATGCGCGCGGCGGCGAATTTTCTGGCCCGCTCTATCAATCAAGTTCAGTGCAAGGCGCGAAGATGATTGTTAAGTTCGATCATGCAACGGGACTTGCGGGCGCGAATGGGGCGCCAGTGGGCGGATTTGCGATTGCAGGATCAGATGGAAAGTTTGAGTGGGCAGATGCGAAGATTGAAGGATCAACGGTGATTCTCTCGAGTTCAAAAGTGCAAGCACCGACCACTGTTCGCTATGCGTGGAGTAGCAATCCAGTACGCGCAAATCTGGTGAATTCTGCTGGTTTTCCAGCGCCGCCGTTTGCAACCGATATGCCGGAGACGAAGCCGAATTAGGCATCGGAAAAAAGAACTCGGCGACCGACACGATCTGGTTTGCTAAATTTTATTGCAAGCGCCGTCGGGAGGCCTGCGGAACTCGTCTGGAAGAATTTTCCAACGGCTGGATACGCAAACAGATGCGCGACGGAATCTGTATAACGTTCGAGCGAGAATTTGATTCGCTGCCAAAATCTGTACGAACCACTTTTGAGTCCATGCATAAGTGAGCAGCCGTGAAAAGTCCTCTCGGGGCTCAGACAGTCCTCGGCGACCGACACGATCCGGATTACGAAAATTTATTTACAAGTGCCGTCGGCCGCCTGCGGAACTCGCCCGAGAGAACTTTCCAACTGCTGGGCACGCACACAGAAGCGCGACGGATCTGAAAAACGTTCGAGCGAGAATTTGATTCGCCAACGTGGGCAGCGGAATAATTTGAGCCCTTCGGGCGAATCAGTCAGTTGCACAGCAGTGAAATGACATGAGTCGCCCCACAAATTGCGGTAAGGTTCAATATTGTTTTTAGTCACCGTGCAATTTGCGCAAGCGTGGCGAGAGCCGCAAAATCAATTGAACTCGCTCAAATTCTGCAATCCACTCCGCAAGAACAGCCACATTTTCATCGGCGGGCGGCGTAAAAGATGGAAGAGGGCAGGATGGGCCGATCTGAGTGGCCGCCATACGGCGATAGCGTGACAATGTGCGATCGCCGAGCAAGTGCACGAATTCAAATTCTTCGCTGAGCCAAATGACAGTTGGCACGCGATTCCCGCCAGCAATTCGAACTTCGTTCGAAAGATCTGCGTGTTCATCGCGGTCGAGGAAAACCAAGTCGATCAGAGGGGACGCATCGGCAATAGCCGCAATCATTGGGCACTGAATTGCGCAGTCGCCACACCAGATTCCGCTGAGGCAGATCACAGGCATACGGCGAATCAGTCCTCCAAGATATTCACGCTGCGAATTTTCGAGCGAGACCGCATCGCGCTTCGATTGCCAATTCGCTGCGCGGTTTGGATCCGTCGCAATGTATGCGTCGAACCCCAATCCCTCAGCATGTTTCGCTTTGAGAAATTCAGCTTTCATGGAATCAACTTCCTAGTGCAAGGACGAATGTGGCGCTCGCAGTCAAGAGTTGCGCCCGAGACTTGATAAGTTCGAATCGCGAATCAAACAAGAACGATTCTGCAAGCAAAAGATCGTTGATTGTCGCCAGTCCATTGAGATAATTTTGATACACGCTGTCGTACGAATCTTGAGATGCAACCAAGAGAGCAACTCCAGCTTCGTATCGTTTTTGCGCAGAAAAGAAATCGAAATAACTCGCCCAAACTTGACCAGTTGTGACGAGTCGCAGTTGTTCCAGCTTCGCTTCGGCCACTCGCACTTCACTTCTGGCTTGACGCAAAACATTCGCCCGTTCATAACCGTCGAAAAGCAACCAAGAGCCAGTCAATTGTGCTGAATATGTTCCTACGGTTGCAGCGTCGCTGCCGCCATTTGTTCCAGGCTGGGTGTAAGTGAAATCATTTCCTGTGACTCCAACGCCACCTGCAAATGAAACAACCGGCAGAAAGTCAGCTTCCGCTCGCTTTGTTTTTTGTTCGAAGGCGCGAACATCCGAAATCGCTGATGCAATATCAGGTCTTTGATCAAGCGCAGATTGAATGGCAATGTCCACGCCCTTGGTCAAAGAATCTGGCAGCGGTAAATCACTCAATGTCACGATATTTGGCGCGCGATCAGCGGGAATTCCCATAACAACAGCAAGCGCGGCCTGTGCTGTGAATACCTCGGACTTTGCATTTTCCAAGTCGTACAGAGTTTGTAAATATTGTTGGCGCGCTTGCAACACTTCGGGGCGTGTCGCCAAGCCAACGGTCATTCGATCATCGGTCGCATCGAGTTGCTTGCGTGCCGTTGCAACATTTTCGCGTGCAGCTTCGCGCAAAGAAATCTTTGCATCAAGTGTAAAGTATGCGTTCTGCACGTCATAGACCAACTTCTGCATGGTGCGATTAAAGGTGTAATTTGCGGCAATAAGTTGCGCTCTGGCACGCGCACTATCAGCATCTCTTCGACCAAAGTCCATCAGCACCCAGTTCATCCCGATTGCAGCAGTTCCCGCAGTTTGCGAAACAACCAATGGAGCCTCCGCCAATTTCTGTGGGCCCATTGCACCCGTGAATGCAATTTGCGGCATATACGCAGCATCCGCGATTCCAACTGTTGCCGCAGTTGCGCGCGCAGATTCCCATACTCCACGAGTGACAGGGCTATTGCTCAACGCTTGATCGAGACAGTCGGTGAGCGAAAGTTTTTTCGTTGGATCGTTCACCAGCAGTGGCGCTCCAACCACAGAATTTTCTGCTTCGCGGCGTGATACTTCGGACATTGTTTGCGCAACTGGAATTGCAAGTGGCGTGACGGGCGCAGGGGATCCCTTGGGTGCCCATCCAACCGCAGAATCATGAGAGACAAGTTTGTCGATGTCTTGGTCGACAAACGGTCCATCCATAATGCAACCCGAAAGGAGCGATGAAAGCACAATCAATGCAGAGCATGGCATGGTTGCCGAAACAATGGAATGACGTGCGCATTGCATCCCCCGATTTTAGCAAGTTGAGTACTCTAGGGTGATGATGTGGATCGTTCATTCTTTGGGTGCGAAAAAGTTGTCGAGTGCACCGATTGCACTGCTGATGATGAGCTGCCTCTTGCTTCTTGGCGGTTGCGATCCAATTCTTGAAATTGATGGCGCATTCTTCCCTGCGTGGTTGGTATGCATGATTGCCGCGGGCTTCATGCTGGGTGGAATCCGCTGGATTGTGTATCGACTTGGTATCGAGCCATTCGTCGGTCCCCGCGTGACAGTTTATTTCTGCGTTTATCTCTCTTGCACACTTGGCCTTTGGCTTGGGTTCTTTCGACTATGACCGGCGAACCTGCAAAACCAACGACGGAAACTCCAAAGCCTGCGAATCCCGTGTCGCCGGTGGTGATTCAGAAATCATCCCTTCGCCTGAAGAAAATCTTCGGTCGGCTGTTCGGCATTTCTGCCGTCATCTGCGCGCTTGTCCTTTCCTTTCTGACCTGGTGGGAATTAGATATTCGACCGCGCACCGACGATGCATATCTGCGCGCAAACATTG
>CAMDEL010000171.1 GCA_945896765.1 Singulisphaera sp. GP187 | reverse complement strand
AATGAATACATCAATGCATGCGAAGCCGTGCAAGGCGGACATCTCGTCAGCGTCCCCGCTCTGGAACATCTTGAAAGACTCATCATCGACGGCATCGACTTCGAAGCATTCAATACTTCTGGCGGATTGGGAACGCTTGCAGAATCACTTAAGGGTCGGGTGAAAAATCTGGATTACAAAACGATTCGTTTTCCAGGGCACTGTCAATTGATGCGATTTCTCTTGCAAGAACTGCGCATGAGCGAGCATCGCGACGATCTGCGAACAATATTGGAGCGTGCAATACCAACAACCACCGAAGATCAAGTGGTGATTTTCGTCAGCGCATCTGGAATGCTTGATGGTCGACTGACCGAGCGTGTCTATGCGAAGCGCGTGATGGCGCAAACCATCGGCGGACATCATTGGACTGCAATTCAGTTGACGACTGCTGCAGGAATCACTGCGCTTGTCGACCTTTTCGCGCAAGGAAAAACTCCAGCACACGGACTTGTTCGCATGGAAGATGTCACTTGGGAAGATTTCATGGCGAATCGGTTTGGTCGGCTATATGCATAAACTTGCAGGCGATGGAACCCCCACTTTGCGATCCTGCGAACCGTCATGACAAAGCTAACCCCGACGCACGGTGATCACAACCACTTCCGCAGGGCAATTCACGCGAAGCGGAAACCAACCACCGACTCCTGTGGTCACAAACAAATGCGAATCGCCTTGGTGATAATGGCCCGCACGCAACACGCTTGACGCGGCGGCGCGCGGTTTCTTGCGCAGTGAAGGCAGAAGCGCAAATTGTCCGCCGTGCGTGTGACCAGAAAGTGTCAGCGGAACATTGCACTTTGCAGCCTCGCGAAACGCCTTGGGATTATGTGCAAGCAGCAAGTGCGGCACATTTCCTTCTTGAACAATCTTACGAACCTCCTGCGCATTGCCAGCAAGCGTGCGCGACCAATCAATGCCCCCGATGCGAAGTCCACCGCGTGCAGTGAGCGTCTCGCCGCGAAGAGTTGTCATTCCAGATTCTTGCGCAAGCCTCATGACGCGCTGCTCATTGTCCAGCAAGTCATGATTTCCAAGCACAAAAAAACGACCCATCGACGCGCGAATTTGGCCGAGTGCAGCGAAGACGGGTTCGCAACCTGCAACATCCAAGTCCACGACATCGCCCGTGCATGCGACAAGATCTGGCTTCGACTTTGCAAGAAGATCCACCGCTTCGAGTGCACGAGAAACAGGAATCATTTCTCCGACATGCAAATCGCTGATGTGGCCGACGCGAATGCCATCAAACTTTGCTGGCCAATTGGCAACTTTCAATTCGATCTTACGAATCTCAATCGACTGCTTCAAGTGATTTCGCAAGAGAGCACCACCAACAATTTGGTCTGGCAATTTTGTCAGCACTGCGTGTCGCAACTTGGCGCGCGCCATACGACCATCGATGCCAGCCCGCGTGGCGAGTTTTCCGTGAGTGACCAATTCTGCAATGGTGACTCGAACCTTCTTCGCTTTAAAACTTGACATTCATCCCCACAAAAAGACCTTGCACACCGCCATCGAAAATTGCAGAGTTGTTGTCGAGTTTGAAGTCCTCCAAGCGATACCCAAACTGCACGCCACAGTTGGGAGAAAACATTGCACTGACACCAGCCCGAACGAAGGTGAAATATTGTCCGTTTGTGAAGTTCGATCCGGTTCCGCCCGTCGCTTCCATATTGATCGATTCCAACCAAGGAATCCGGCCTTTTAGATTGAAGTCGATTTCGATCCCTGCGCCAATGCCTGGCATCACAGCATCCATCGACCACGAATCATTCGTGCCCGCAGTTTGATCGCTCACCGAAAGTGACGCGCTGTACCAACGAACTGCACCGAGTGCTTTGAAGCGAAGGTCGGCCTTGTATCCGCCATCCGTTGCTGTATTGCGTGCGTTGACGATCGTCTGTCCCCACGGAGTTTGTTGATCTGCAAATGGCTGCCAGAGTGTGACATCGAATTCGCAGCCAGCACCCGCAGCGGAAAAACTATTCGAGAGTTGATCGCCAATTGACATATTGACTGATCCAAATGAACCCGCCGTTGTTGCGGTTGTTGTTGCTTCGGTCGAAAAAAACCATCCAGTCGCCATCACTTTATAGAAGACGCCCCAAGAGGCAGAGAGTTCGCCGTTGAGAGTTGGTTCATATCCATTCAGTCCTAGGTCATCATCAACGGTGAAAGTTGCGCCGTTCAATGATGAATTGGCACGCACTCTCGCCATCCAAAGCGCAGGAGAAAATGTAAGTTGAAAATCGCCTGCGGTGCGCGACGTATTCGCCGTGGGAGTTGGGATGGGGGTGGGCGTGAATGTAAGGGCAGAGAGAGGGGCAGAATCTGACGCAGACTTTGGTGGCGCCGCAGGCGCAGATGCTGCATCCTGATTTTCATAAAAAAGCCTTAAATCTGCTGCGAAAAGAGGTTCTGCTGTCAGGAGAGATTCGGCGTTCACGGTTGCAGAAACAATCATGATCGTAACGGCGAAAGACACGATCAGAGATTTGCGGGTGAAATGCACTGCGTGAGCCTACCTCCTTCCATCCGACCACCCAATGCGATCTCACTGGGTCCACTGGCGTGGGTGCTGCCATCGGCGCTGCATTTTTCTTATGCGCGTTCCGGCGGGCCTGGCGGACAGAATGTGAACAAGGTCGAATCGAAAGCGCAACTTCGTGTCGCAATTGCGTCGATCGGCGGACTCGATCACTTCGGACGTATGCGACTTGCGCGGATGGCGGAATCGCATTTGCATGGCGGTGATCCTGATGATCCGATGTCCATTGAATCGCCTGATGCAGAGATTCGATTCTCGGCAGAAGAGCATCGATCGCAGCGGTCCAATCACGACGAATGTATTGCGCGCTTGCACGACTTGGTCTTGCGTGCGGCAGTGGTCCCTCGACGACGGCGCAAAACGAAACCAACACGCGGATCGCGCGAACGAAGATTAGAGTCGAAGAAAATACAAGGTGAGAAAAAAGAGCGTCGGCGCAAGAACTGAAAATGAGGCGCAGAGACAGATTGGGCTCAAACATGCATGGGCTCAAAAGTGGTTCGTGCAGATTTTGGCAGCGGACTGATTTGCCCCCGGGCTCAAACATGCTGCGCGCTGAAATCCAGCGCGCCCTCCGGCGCGCGCCAAGACAACTACGCAGACTCCGGCTCGGCTTGCAAACTCACCGGGGTTCAAATCAGTCCGCTGCCCACGTGAGCGAATCAAATTCTCGCTCGAACGTTTTTCAGATCAGTCGCGTTTGCGTGCCCAGCCGCTGGAAAGTTCTCTCGGGCGAGTTCCGCAGGCGGCCGACGACGCTTGCAATAAAATTTCGCAAACCAGATCGTGTCGGTCGCCGAGGACTGTCTGAGCCCCGAGAGGACTTTTCACGGCTGCCCACTAATTCATTTCCGCGGCTGTGTCCGTGGCTGTATCCGTGGCTCTATCCGCAGCCGCTATTTCATCCGAACTTCGCCGCTCCCCTTTTCGATGACACCAATAACCGAAGGATTCTCCCCTGATCGCTTCAACTTCTTCATCATGCTCTGTGCATAATCGGGGCGCGCAATGATCGTGTATCCGATTCCCATATTGAAAACGCGAAACATTTCCTCTTCTTCAACACCACCATGTTGCTGTAGAAACGGGAAAATCGCAGGCGGGGTCCATGACGATTTTTCAATCAACGCATCGAGATTCTTCGGCAGCGCGCGACATACATTGCCTGGCAACCCGCCACCTGTAATGTGAGCCATACCACTAATCGACTTCTTTTTGCGGAAACTCTCGACCAATTTGACGATTGACTTGGCATAGATGCGCGTTGGCTCGAGCAGAATCTCGCAGAGCGTTCGATCGCCCAATTCTGCATACTTCGCATTCAGATCAAGTCCAGCATCGCGCACAATTCTGCGCACAAGCGTGTATCCATTCGAATGCACGCCCGAGCTTTCCAAGCCGATGATCACATCATTCTTCTTGACACGCGTTGCGTCGATGATGTTGTCGTATTCCACAACTCCAAC
>CAMDEL010000170.1 GCA_945896765.1 Singulisphaera sp. GP187 | reverse complement strand
GCAACGCATGGTGTTCTTGGGCAATATGGAAAAAGTGCCGATGAAGGCGCGTATGTTGATCTGCCTGGAGTCGCAAAGGGATCAACGACGGAAACCTACGCGGCGATCAAATTGCATGTGGATAATTGGCGCTGGGCGGGGACGCCGTTTTATTTTCGCACTGGCAAACATATGGCAAAGAAATGCACTGAAATTGTTGTGCAGTTCAAACCGCCAGCGGCAAATCTTTTCCCAGGCATCCCACATCAATCGGGGAAAGTGCTTGGGAATCGCTTGGTCATTGAAATCGCGCCGTTTCAGCAAACGCGTTTGCGTTTCGAAAGCAAAGTCCCTGGCTCTCCACTCAGCATCGCAAGCGTGGAAATGCAAGCGGACTTCGATAAGCAATTCGGAGTGGAAGCACTCGAGGCCTATGGCCCACTCTTGATCGACGCAATGCGTGGCGATCAATCTTTGTACAAACACCGCATTGAAGTCGAAAGCGGTTGGGCGGCGGTCATGCCATTCCTGAATTCTTCATCTGCAACAATTCGCAAGTCAATCGCGAGTAATTACGCGCCAGGTTCATGGGGGCCAGCCGCAGCTGATGAAATGATGTCGCGCGATGGACGCGCTTGGCATAACGAGTGACAGAATTTCGTGCGCCGGCGTTAGACTGAAAGAATGTCACCAACTCCAGAACCGATTCCGCTTGCTCCGCTTGAAGATTCGATCAAAGGCCCTTCGCTGCCCGGACGTGTGGTGGTGGGAACAGATCGTCACGCGGTTTATGAAACTCTTGGATCGCATTTGCTCTCAACCGCATTTGATTGCGTGACAAAGTTTGGCGACTTTCATTTCGCCGTTTCTGGTGGATCGACGCCATTTCCTTTTTATCAATCGCTGATGACCGATCCGAGATATCGCACTTTCCCTTGGGCTCGTACGCATTTGTGGATCGTCGATGAGCGACGCGTTGCTTTTGATAACGCACTGAGCAATTGGCGGCAGATTTCAGAAATCTTCTGCGACCACTCTGGAATGCCTGACAGTCAAATTCATCCCATGATGGCAACTGCAAGTGATGCGGCAGAGCAATACGAAAAACTCCTTCGAAGTTCGCTTGGTTCTCGACCTCACGGCGAGGATCGACTTGATTTCGTTTTGCTTGGAATGGGCGACAACGGTCATACGGCAAGTCTCTTTCCAGAAACTACGGTGCTGAACGAGCAAATTCTCTGGGTGAGTTATTGCGACGGTCCAACTGTCACGCCACCGCCACGCGTCACGATGACCTATCCGCTGCTGAACAATGCGCGCGTGATCGTGCCGCTCGTGATGGGCGCGAACAAGGCTGAGATGCTCGCTCGCGTTGCGACGGGCCGCGACGATTTTCACGCGCTTCCGATCAAAGGTATAAAGCCAACTCGAGGCGAATTAGTTTGGTATCTCGATCGCGCCGCATGCGGGATGTAAGACGAATCAAACCTCCAACCGACTTACGCTTCCGCAGTGCGACTCTGAAAATAATCCTTCAATACTTCGCATGCGGCAAGTGCATCGCGCAACTTTTTCTTCTGCCCATGCGTACGGCCGCTTTGATTGAGTGAAAACTCCGCTGCAAAGCTAGTGAGTCGCTCATCCTGCATGATCGTCTTGATCGAAAATCGTTTCGCACATTGATCCGCAAATTCGCGCGCCATCTTTGCACGTGGCCCTTCAGTGCCGTCCATATTCACTGGAAGGCCAATCACCAACGCGTCAGGTCCATATTCGCGTACCAGTATTTCCAGCCGCGCAAGCAGCATCTCTCGAATTGACGCATCGATCACTTCGATCGGCGAAGGCAATAGCAAGATGTCATCGCCGCAGGCAACCCCAGTTCTTCGGTCGCCGAGATCAATCGCAAGATATCTCATGAACGCTCAGCGCAATTCAGGCGGTACACGCCCTGCGAGATCCTTCACTTGTTCCGCCATATCTGCACGGCAAATCAATGTCGCATCTTTCGTGTGTACAACAACCAATCCTTCAACACCGATCGTTGCAATCAAATGCGCAGGATCATCGCTGACAACAATCATTTTTTTCGATTCAATGTGCATCACTCGCGCACTCGCGCGATTTCCATCTGCGTCGGCGGTGAGGATTTCGCCATACGAAGGCCAACTGCCAACATCACGCCAAGAAACCGGCATCGGCACTGCGCAAATCTTGATGCGTTCATCGCGTGCTGCGGGTTCCATCAATCCATAATCTACGCTGATCTTGGTCAGCAACGGGTAGACATCCTCGACAACTTTTTCTGCACCAGGTTTCCCCCATGCAGCGCCGATTTTCGCCAGCCCTACAGAACTCGCAGGTTGGAACCAAGCGATCGCATCAAGCACGGTGCGTGCGTGAAAGATGAACATGCCGCTGTTCCAACCGAATGAGCCACTCTTGAAAAATTCCGTCGCGCGTGCAAGATCTGGTTTTTCCACAAACCGATTTGCTCGAAACGCGCCATCGAATTTCCCGCTTGTATTAGAGCTAGTTGGATCAGAGCCAGTCGGATCAGAGATTGGATCGCCTTGCTCAACATATCCATATGCCGTTGCTGGAAATGTTGGAGTGATTGAAAAAGTTACGATGCGACTTGGATCTGCTTCGACGAGCCGAAATCCAAGATCGACCTTCTGCGCAAACACAGATTGCGGCTCGATGATGTGATCGCTTGTCAACACAGCGAAGATGGCATCGGGGTCGCGCGCAGCCAACACCGCCGCAGCGAAACCAACCGCATTGAGCGTGTCACGCCCAACAGGTTCTCCAAGAAAATTATTCTGCGACAATCCGTCGATTGCAGCGATCACATCCTTTGCATAACTGCGAGATGCGCAGACCAATCTGTGATCCTTCGCCACCAAGCCTTCGAGTCTCTCTCCGCTGATTTGCAGCAGCGACTTTCTTTTCTTCTCAATTTTATCCCCGCTCTTCACTTCACTTTCAATAAAGGGGATCAACTGCTTCGGCCGACTCGTTCGACTCATCGGCCAAAGTCGCGTGCCAGATCCACCAGCCATAATCATTGCATATCGATGATCCTGCGTCATCGCGTCATTCCCTTGGATGCAAGCGCAGCCGAGACAAGCGTGTTCGCTGTCGTCAAGTCAGGCTCGCGCTCGAGCGCAAGATCAATCAATGCACGCGCATCAATCCGGCTCTCGCCAAGTTGCACCAACACATTCATCGCGTCCATCATTGCGGATGCGTTCAGTGTGCCCGTCGCGTTGGCCGGACTCCCCACGGCTGACTTTGGTTCACTTTTGCGCGTTGGAGATTTGGAAGTGGCGCTTGTCGATGCAGCCTTCGCATACGAATCCATCTTGTCGCGAAGTTCCAGCACCATGGTCTCTGCAGTCTTGCGCCCAATTTCTGGCAGACTCATAAGGAGCGCAAGATCTTTCATCACGATCGCTTCGGCGACTCGCGTAAATGGAATTGTCAACGCACGCAAAGCGCGTCGCACGCCGATGCCTTTGACTGTGGTGACCAATTCGAAAAAAGCGCGATCTTTCGATGATTGAAATCCGATCAACTTCGGCCAGAAACTAGAGCCTTGGCCTTGTGATTCCAAATAGTGCAATGTGTGAAAAGTCATGCGACTGCCGATGCGGGAATACAGCTCTGGAATATCTGCAGCAGGCACTGCGATTTCATAGGCAATTTCCCCTACGACAACGAGTGCCGCTGTCTCTTCCACCGATTCGAGAATGCCTTCAATGCGATTGATCATTGCTGCTTGCGAGTTTATCCGCTTGCGATCTGCTCGCTGCGCCCTTTGTCATCACTATCTACAGTCGCGCCAAGCGCAGCGCCCATTTGGATCCGCACTTTCAGCGTCCACGCAGATTCCTCGCCAGCCTCAGGCGGTGGCACGACCGCCATCAAACGCACGCGCGCGCGACTTCTGCGAAAAAGACTCCAGAATGGATTCCCACAAGGGGGAATTCCGTCGAGCAAGAAAACCGCGACGGGAGTTTTTGTTCGGGCAGCGATCATCGCAAGCCCAGGATGAAAAAGTTGTATTCGCCCATGTGGACGTGCGATTC
>CAMDEL010000169.1 GCA_945896765.1 Singulisphaera sp. GP187 | reverse complement strand
ATGGAAACGACGCGACCTTCGTAGACCGTTCCAACTTTGATCTCTGCTCCAAGAGCTTCGATTTCAGCGCGTGCTTGCGCTGCCGATTCTGCGTTGGAGCAGGCGATGAAGACAGTTCCATCTTCTTCGATGTCGATCTGCGCGCCGGTGCGTTCCTGAATACTTCGGATCATCTTGCCGCCTGGTCCAATGACCTTTCCGATCTTCTCTGGATCGATCTTGACGATTGTGATGCGTGGAGCAATCGGCGAAATATCTGCGCGTGGCTTGTCAAGGACTTTCTCCATCTCAGTGATGAGATGCAATCGTCCTTCTTTCGCTTGCTCGAAAATCGTGACGATTTCGTCAAGCAATAATCCACGTGCCTTCAAGTCCAATTGGATTCCAGTAATTCCTTCGCGGGTTCCAGAAACTTTGAAGTCCATTTCTCCAAAGAAATCTTCTTCACCGATGATGTCGGTGACATGGGTGACGCGACCTTCTGCGCTGGTGAAACGACCGACGGAAATTCCCGCGCATGTCGCCTTGATAGGCACGCCCGCATCCATAAGTGCGAGGCATCCGCCGCAAACGCTGGCCATACTGGATGAACCATTGCTCTCGGTGATTTCGCTCGTCAGACGAACGGTGTAAGGAAAGTCTTCCGCACTTGGCAGGATCGCGAGCAGCGAACGTTCGGCGAGTGCGCCGTGTCCGATTTCGCGTCGGCCTGGTCCTGTGATGCGTCCAGCTTCGCCGGTGCAGAATGGAGGGAAGTAATAATGCAGATAGAACTTCTTCGCATATTCAGGCATCAGTCCGTCAACGATTTGCTCATCCTTAGTCGTGCCGAGTGTGCAAGTCACGATGGACTGCGTCTCGCCACGTTGGAAGAATGCCGAACCGTGGGTTCGAGGCAAGAGCGCCACGCTCATATCGAGCGGACGAATTTGTCGAAGCGGACGACCATCGGCGCGGATGCCTTTTTCTGCAACCAGATAATGCGTGATCTTCTTTTCAAGAATGCGCAGGCATTCCTTTGCTTCACGCATTTTGCGCTCAGCAATTTGGTGGTCGCTGTAACTCAAACCAGGAGTCAACTGGAAGAACGAGTCGATTGTCCATTTCTTGACACGATCAACTTCTGTGTTTCGAGCGTGTTTCCCATTGATTTGTCTAGCTGCGAGCAATGGCTGATATGCCTTCTCTTTCACGATCGCCATCACTTCTGCGGATGGCGCGGTTGAATCACCAGCGCGCTTGGCAGGAGCTCCGCACTTTGCGTGCAGTTCATTAATGAGATCGAGGATTGGCTTAACGCCATTTTCAAGTCCGAACTTGATCGCAGCAAGCATGTCGGCTTCGCTGATTTCTGCGGCGCCGACTTCAATCATGTTGATGCCATCAGAGTGTCCCGACAGGACGAGATCAAGATCGCTGAATTCCATCTGCGCTTGTGTTGGATTGATGATGAAGTGTGGCTGATCATCAATGAAGATGCGTCCGACGCGCACCGTTGCGACTGGTCCATTGAATGGAGCGTCAGAAATGTGCAGCGCAGCGGATGCAGCTGAACAACCAATCACGTCTGCATCATTCTGTCCGTCATGGGAGAGAACGAGAACTTGCAGCTGAACTTCATCCACGAAACCATCTGGAAAGAGCGGACGAATCGGTCGATCCATCATTCTCATCGTGAGAATTTCCTTCTCGCTCGGTGGTCCTTCTTTCTTGCGGAAACCGCCTGGATACTTGCCAGCGGCTGGTGCTTTTTCACGGTAATCGCAGGTCAATGGGAAGAAGTCGATGCCTGCGCGCGGATTGGCGCGGACGGCGGTCGCGAGGACCACGGTTTCTCCATAAGTTGCGAGGACTGCTCCGCTGGCGAGCTTGGCAATCTTGCCAGTTTCAAGTCGGAAGATTCGTCCTCCGATTTCTTTTTCTACGCTGACGTGTGGTTTTGTTGTCATGACTATGCCTTTCTAAACGAGGTGATAAAAGTCGCGTGATTCATGAATTTGAATTGCGACAAAATGAGAACCCCGAGAAGGGCAGAGGCCAAATCGCATCATCCCGTGGACTGCGAATTGGCGACTGCCTTTGCGGGGTGAAAAGAACTACTTGCGCAGTCCGAGTTTCTTGATGAGCGAGGAGTAATCTGCGCGGCGAGTTTCTGCGAGATATCGCAGAAGACGATTGCGCTTGCTGACCATCAACAGAAGTCCGCGGCGACCCGCGTGATCCTTCTTGTGAGCCTTGAAGTGGGCTTGGAGCGAATTGATGCGCTCGGTCAGAATTGCGATTTGAACTTCAGTCGATCCGCAATCGGTCGCGTGTTGGCGGTGAGCCGCGATGACTGGTGCTTTTTCTTGTGTCGTGATCATTGTTGTCTTGTCTTCTTTCGCTGGACGTTCGTCACGAACGCCTATGTTTGTTCCTTAGATTTGAGCATTGAAGAGTACCAAAGTCGGTCAAAGTGGTCAACGGTGGGCAAGCGGGGAAGTGTCAGAACGGTCGATAACTCTTCTGTGGATTCCTTGGATCTCCAACTCACGAGCAGACCGCCAACGTTCAATCCCAATTGCCACCTATCCTGCGGCAATGAAGAGCGCTGCCGAAGGTTTGCGAGGGACAACTGATGAGTTTGTGGTCCTCAGCGCCAAGATCGAGCAAGGCGGCGGCGCGAGTGGTGTCGAGCGCCAGCATCGTCATGGTCGGCTGACGGCTCGCGAACGAATTGGTTTGCTTCTTGATCCTTCTTCTGCGCAGTTCGAATGCGGACTTCTCGCAGGATGGAATATGTACAAGGAGTATGGCGGCGCGCCAGGGGCTGGAGTCGTGACCACGATTGGTCAAATCGAAGGCCGCTTGTGCGTGGTGATTGCAAACGATGCGACGGTGAAGGCTGGTGCATTTTTCCCGATGACCTGCAAGAAAATTATTCGTGCGCAGGAAATCGCACAGCGTGCGCGATTGCCTTTGATCTATCTCGTCGACAGTGCGGGAGTTTTTCTTCCACTCCAGGAAGATGTCTTTCCAGACACGGATGACTTCGGTCGGATTTTTCGCAATAACGCGGTGATCTCTGCGAATGGAATTCCGCAGTACGCGGCGATCATGGGAAATTGTGTTGCTGGCGGAGGATATTTGCCAGTGCTTTGCGACACGCTGTTGATGACCGAAGGAAGTGGGCTCTACCTTGCGGGACCAGCATTGGTCAAAGCCGCAATCGGTCAAGAAGTGACAAGTGAAGAACTTGGTGGCGCACAGATGCATGCGGAAATTTCTGGCACGATTGATTTTCGAGAGAAGGATGATCCAGCGTGCATCGTTCGCTTGCGACGATTGATGACAATGAACGCATCTGCGCCACTTGCATTCGATCCGCCCATCGTTGCCGTCGATACCGAACGTGCCGTCGAGGATGTCTATTCGGTTTATCGCAGCGAAGTTGGTGCGCAGTACGACACGCGCGATGTGTTGAAGTGCGTTGTGGATCGCGGTTCGATGGACGAGTATCGCATGGAACATGGACCATCACTCGTCTGCGTCTATGCCAGAATCGGCGGTTTCCCAGTGGGAATAGTTGCCAATCAACGCAAGATGACCGAGCGAAAAATGCCTGGCGGCAAGGCGGGCCCATCCACTTCGAAGTGCATGCCAGGAGTGATCTATGACGACAGTGCCGACAAAGCGGCGCGTTTCATAATGGATGTCAATCAGCGCAAGATTCCATTGCTGTTTATTCACGACACTACTGGATTTATGGTCGGTCGCGACAGCGAGCAAACTGGAATCATCCGCGCTGGCGCCAAGATGGTGAATGCAATGAGCAATTCGATCGTTCCCAAGATTGTCTTGATCGCTGGCAATTCCTATGGCGCTGGAAATTATGCAATGTGCGGTCGTGCATTCGATCCATTCTTGACTTTGGCATGGCCAGGTGCGCGTTGCGCTGTGATGGGCGCAGCACAATCTGCAAACACGCTGTTGCAAATTGATCTCGCAGCCCGCGAGCGCAAGGGAGAGCCGGTCGACGATGCGATGCGCGAAAAACTTCTCGCTGCAATTTCAGCTTCATATATGGAACAGCAGGA
>CAMDEL010000168.1 GCA_945896765.1 Singulisphaera sp. GP187 | reverse complement strand
CGCAAGCTGATGCGCGACGGATCTGGACAACGTTCGAACGAGAATTTGATTCGCTCACTTGGGCAGCGGAATGATTTGAACCCCGGCGAGTTTGCAAGCCGAGCCGGAGTCTGCGTAGGCGAGGCGCAGCATGTTTGAGCCCGGGGGCAAATCAGTCCGATGCCAAAATCTGCGCGAACCACTTTTGAGTCCATGCATGTTTGAGCTCGGGGGCAAATCAGTCCGCTGCCAAAAATCTGCACGAACCACTTTTGAGTCCGGGGGCAAATCAGTCCGCCGCCAAAATCTGCACGAACCACTTTTGAGTCCATGCATTCGTCAGCAGTTGAAATCCGATTTAATTTTCGGTTGGGGTATTGTCGTCTTGCGCGCCGCCAGCACCAGGCCCGCCCATACCGCCCATCAACTTTTGCATTGCCATCATCAGAGCACCTTGAACAGCTTGGGCGGTTTTGAGTTGACCGTTTTCAATTCGTTCTGTGACTTGTGTCAATCCTTGTGTGAGTGTCCCCATCATCGCGCCAGCTGCGGACATTTGCGCTTTCATGGATTCATCCATTTGAGTTGCGGTTGAATCCAGGTCAAGCTTCCATCCATTGTCTGTGAGTGCTGCTTGAAATGACAGCGCGCCTTGTGCACTCTTAATATCAATTATCGCAGTTTTTTCTGTCGCATCAGAGACGGTTGCTTGTGAACCCTTCCCGATCATTGCAGAAAGGGGGCCAAGATTTGAACTCCCAAATTTTTCCTGCATGGCAACTTGCAATTTCCCGATCGCTTGAACAGCTCCAAATGCAGTTGTTGCGAGGTCTTTTCCCTCTGGTGTGGTCGCGATCAAAATTTCATCGATCCGAGCCGTCAATTCAGGGTCACGCTTGGGGGAACCAAAGAACGCAGCGAGATCCTCGACGGTGGCGAATGGAAAAGCCATCGAAGCATTTTCGGAAGTTGTGGCAGGCGCTTCTTTGGAAGCCGTTTCAGCTGGTTCTTCAGAAGGCGCAGCGCTTTCATCTTTGTTGACAGATTCTGCTTGTGCTGCAGTCGCCACATTAAAGGTCGGCATCGCTACCTTCAGCGCTCTCTCCACAGTGACAACAAGTGCTTGCTTCGATGGACTTTCAGATCCGCTGTTGGCAAGAACTTCTTGCAGCGCGGTGTATGCATCGATCGCTTCCTTGGTCGAGGCTTGTGCCTTGGCCAGCCAAGCATCAGCTTTACCTTTGAAACCATCTTCAGACTGACCCATGCTGGGGCTCATCGCAAGTGAACGAAACAGAAGCGCTTGCTGGAATTCTCCTTGACCTCGCATCAGCAAAGCACGGGCTCTTGCTGCAGCGATACTGAAGAGCGAACTGTTCTTTGCTCCACTTCGACGCGCGGCAGCGTCAGCATTTTCTAGATCAGAGAAAGTCCGTTCGTAGCAACCCTTCAACTCCAAATCTTCCTCAGGGTTCGATGCTGTAACAAGTTTCAAAATTGAAGCCTTGAGTGCATCGGAAATCGCAATTTCTTGTGTATCCGTTGCATTTTGATTCGAAGACAACTCGCCAAGCACATCAAGTGCCCCTTGAAATGCCTGTGCTCGACGTTGGGCACTCAGTGCTTCACCAGTTCGCAGGCGAAGGACTGATTCCTGAGCCGTTGCAGTGACATCGGCATCTTCAGCTGTCGTTTGACTTGCACGCGCTTCATCCCGTTTGCGTCCTGCCTCTTCGGCCAGAACTGAGATCTCACCACGCTGAGCACGCAATCCTCGAATTCGAATTTCCTCTGCTTCGGCAAGCAAAGTTTGAGCATCAGCGAGCGCAACCTCATTGACCGAGCGTAAATCTGCCAATGTGCTGGTGAGGACACTCTGTTGCGACTCGTGTTCGCGTTGCTCGCTTACAGCCTTCGCCAAACTTGGTTGAATCGCTTTGGTTTCATTTGCCATTCCCTCGGTGTCTTGGGCAGCGAGGATCACATGAATATCGTCAACTACTTGAAGCAAACCATTCGCAAGCATTCTGCTGGATATGTTCGTGCTTTCAATCTGGTCCGCCTTGCCAATTTCGAGCAAGGCTGCTTGAGTCAATGCATTTGCAGACAAACTTGCAGCAACTTGTTTCTGTGTTTCGCTTGCACCGGGAACATTCGCTAATCTCGAACCTGCATTTCGCATCTCTTCTGCCGCCGCGACTCGGTCGATGCTTGCTTGATGTGCGACTTGTGCGATCTTTTCACCGCCCTCACGAATCTGCTTCGCAGCATTATCTTGCATCGCGACTGAAGGATCTTCGCAAGCGGAACTCACAAGCAATAGGGAAAGAGAGCAGATTGAAAGGATTGATGTTCGCTTCATATTGTTCCAAGAAAAGTGATTTGGCAGTCTACGCTGACAAAGCGCAAAGTGCGCTATCGAGTGGGCTCGCCTGCATCGGCAGGAGTCCCTGGGGCAGGGGTTCTCAAGTCTGGCGGCTGGTACTCGATGGGATAAACAGGTCGCGGTTGATACATCGAACGAATCCACGAAAGTGTGTTTGCAAG
Source organism: Singulisphaera sp. GP187 (assembly GCA_945896765.1). Lineage (GTDB taxonomy): Bacteria > Planctomycetota > Phycisphaerae > Phycisphaerales > SM1A02 > F1-60-MAGs104. Next base: position 1,556 of record CAMDEL010000168.1, on the reverse strand, counting down.
TTTTTCCTGATTCAATTTGCGCCCGAAAACTGGTCGCCATCCCTTCACCGGTGGGTGAGGGGTTGCTGCCTCTTCTCTGGGCAACGCATATTGAATCAAGATTGAACGGTTTGGATCAGTGAAGTCAACCAGTGGGATATCTTTCGAATTTCCCATGAGCAAATTGAGCAAATTTGTGTACCTCACTCTTGCCTCTGCATGATTTTCGTTTGTGAGAAAAAACTTTCCCGCATCTGGTCCACCATGGCAGCGACTGGTTGCACAATTTGGGATGAGCCAGAGATCGTGCACATTGCGGCGAAAGAGACTCATGGTCTCAGGATCGCCGACGACGCGAATTTTTGGATAAAAATCTCGAGCCTTTAATTCAAAGGCAAGACGAACGATCTTCATTGGATCTCCCACGACCAAAGCATTTCGACTTGGTGCATCCGGAGGAATACGTGGGCTTGAACCGAAATCATCAAAGAAAGTCCGAGCGTCAGCAGGATCGATGATGATCCGTGGAGGATTATTGAAGTCGATCTCGTAGACCCGAATGAGATTCACTTCGTCTTCAGTCAAAATTCGCGTTGGGAGCGATCTTGTGGTTGTCGCATTTTCTTCAGTGCTCGGATCTCGCTCGATTTTCTCTTTCTTTTTCGAACTCTTCGCATTCATGAGCCCCAATTGAGCTTCGACACGATTGAGCAAGGTGACAGCTTCGGGAAGTTTCGTGTCTGCAACGAGCGCGACAAGTTCTGTTCGCGCCAACGCATATTTCTTTTCGCTGACGAGCCAGTCGCAAAACCCAAGTCGTCGAACGGCATCCTTTGGGTCGATCGATTTCTTAAAAGCCTCATAGCTCTCTTCGAAAGAACGAATCAGTCCAACTCGATAGACCTCCGATCGAGGCATTGTCCGAACTGTTGTGCCGAGCATGTAGCGAACTTCTTCAAAGTCATCGGCAACTAACTGGATCTGAATCGAACTGCCATCTCGGCGATACAGAACTGCCATAGATGGTTGTTTCAAGTCAATCAACTGAATCGCATCGATGATGTCATCCTTTTTAAAATCCTGCTTTTTCCCATCGCGTTCGATCGTGATTCGACTCTCATCTTCATATACAACGAATCCACCTGCTTCAGTCTTGCGATCGACGATTAAGTGCACTCGTCGAGGTTGTGGAACTGCGGGAGTCGCAACCGACTCCGTTGGGGTGGTTGTTACCGCTGGCGCAACTGCGGGAGTTGTCTGAGGAGCCACCGCTGGTGGATCAACGCTCTTTGTTGCAGAAGGGTCTTGAGAAAAGGCATTCTTGTTTGCTGCAAGGTTCGCAGCAAGAATCGCGACAAGAATCGCGACAAGATTCGCGACAAGATTCGCACTACGGCAGTGAGGACGGCGGATGTTTGAAAAACACTCTTTCATAAGGGCACATTCCCTTGGCGCATTGTACGGGATACTCTGCTCCCACTATGAAACTTGGAGTTATGTCAGCGCTCTTTTCAGGGCGACCTCTTGAAGAAGTTGTTCGGGTCTGCGCAGAGAACGGTCTTGCTGCGATTGAACTG
>CAMDEL010000167.1 GCA_945896765.1 Singulisphaera sp. GP187 | reverse complement strand
CGAGGTCTATGGTCTGGGTACAGATCCAGTTATGACCACAACTCGTGCGGGAACACTGCCAGACTTGTACATCGGCTGCGTTGACGACAGTTGCGTGGATGCAGCAGGAGCAGTGATTGTTGGTGGAGCCAGTGCTTTCCAACTTATTGGTGCCGTTGCCGACGAGTACTACTTGGTCCGTGTCGGAGGTTGGTATGACGATGCAGTTGGGGGTGCAAGTACTGCCGACACATTCATCTTGACGCTTGTAACTTCATTTGAATATGTGGTCTATACAACTGGATCTCAGCACTATGTCATTGCAACTGCAACGGCTGCGAACACAAATCTTGGTCTAAGTTCGGGTTGCATTGCAGGAACTTCGCCACAACGTTGGATGGCGCAGCCTTTCTCGGTGCCTGCGACTGCAGTAGGTTATGACATCTCTCGTATGACAGTCAAAGGATTTGTTCCAGCTGGAGTTACCAATACCACACTGAATTATGTTGTGTGGAGCAGAGCAGCAGGTAATCCTGCTCCAGTCGCAGCGAATCAATTGTTCGCTGGATCTGTTCCATTCCCAGTGGGATATGAAAATGCAGCAGATGATGCAGCACTGGCTTCGCACGACATTGTCGCAGCATTCAACTTGACTGCAGGAAACTACTACCTGACTGCGTACGCATCGAATCCTGCTTGTGCTACGGGGACGCTCTCCAACTTTGCATGGTTCATCAGTGCTTATGATGGAATCAACAACCTCGATTCAGCTGGTGCTCCATTCAATTGGCGTTCTGCAACGTTTCCAACGCCTGGATTTGTGAAGTACACCGGTCTCAATGGCGCATACACAGTGCAAACAGGCGCAGATCCAAACGATCTGTACAACACCGCGTTTGATATCTTTGGAACTCCAAGTGGAGTCTTGCCACCAGCATGCCCAGGTGATTTCAACAACGACGGGTTCCGCAATGGTGCGGATTTGGCAACACTGTTGTCCGCTTGGGGAACCGCTGGTGGCGATATCAACGGTGACGGTGCGACCAACGGAGCTGATCTTGCAGCTCTTCTCAGTGGTTGGGGCACTTGCCCGATCTGAGATTGGTCTTCTAGTTTCTTCTGTAATTTCAAGCCCCCGGTCCTGTGACCGGGGGTTTTTCTATGGTCAGTTGGTGAATGGGTAACATTGCCCAACTCAGATCAGACTTCAGGAGAACCGATTGTCCAAGCTTAAAAAATATGGATTGATTACCCTTTCGGTCGCCATTGTGATTGCAATTCTGAGTGGGCGTGAAATTTTTACGGCGTTCATGGGTTGGCGTGCACTTGATGGTTTGGAATCGCGATCGACCGCAGTTCGGGAGGGTTCTTTGAACGAGAGCGTTTCGGCGCCGGGCTTTGTCGAGCCAGTTTCCAAAGTGGATATTTCAGCTCAGATTTCCGCTCGAGTTATGGCGCTTCCGCTGCGCGAAGGCGATGTCGTGCACAAGGGAGATTTGGTTGTTCAGTTGGACGACCGCAATTTGAAAGCGGTTCTTGCATCGACCACGGCGCGACGAGATGGCGAACGCGCACGCCTTGAGGCTGAACGCGCCCGTATCGAAGGTCCCAAGCAGTCGCTCGAGAATGCGAAGCGGAATCTCGAGCGCCAGCGCAAACTATTCGAGACAGGAGATGTCGCTCGTCAAGCACTTGAAGATGCGATGGTCAAAGTTCAGGAAATCGAAGCAGCGGTGGTTGGGAGTCAGAAAAACATTGGTGCTTTGGAAAGTTCGCTTGCGGCGAGTGAAGCGGAAATCGAACGCGTCCGAGAGGAAGTGTCGTACGCCACTATTCGCGCACCGATTGATGGAACCATCACGAGGCTCAATGCAGAAGTCGGCGAATTAGTCGTCGTTGGAACCATGAACAATGCGGGAACTGTGATCATGACAATCGCGAACCTTGCTCGGATGCGCGTGCGAGCTCAGGTCGCGGAGGCGGATATTGCGAAAGTTTTGGAAGGACAGCCCGCAGAGATTTTCATCAATGCATTTTCTGGACGATCATTTCACGGAGTCGTGGAAGAAGTCGCATTGCAACGAACATCGGGACAGGGATCGGCTTCATCTGCGACACAAGGATCGGGAACGTTCAAAGTCGATGTCTCGCTCGATACAGAGGGGACGCGAATTTTTTCTGGCCTTGCAGCGAATGTTGATATTGCAATCAAGGAGCACCGTGGAATGCTGGTTCCAACGCAAGCAATTGTCGAGCGCAAGCGCGATGACTTGCCGACGGCTCTGGCAGAATCGACCGTCTTTCAAGGAGCGCAGCGTGTGGTGGCGATTGTTTTCCTTGACGAAAATGGCGTCGCGGTCGCGACTCCTGTGCGATTGGGATCGAGCAGCTTGACTGAAACAATCGTTGAGATGGGATTGAGTGCCGGTCAATCCGTTGTGGTGGGACCATACAAGACACTCGAACAATTGAAGGGTGGCGAGAAGCTTCGCAAGGAAACAATTGTTCCTGCGGATGCAGGTAAGACAGCAGGCAAGAAATCGAGCGTGTCGGTGAAAGTCGGAGCTTGATGCACACATGATTCGCGTCCGCCAAATGAAAAAGATTTATCGTGTCGGCGAAGAAGAAATTCGCGCACTCCGTGGTGTTGACTTGCATGTCGGCAAGAATGAAATGATTGCAGTGATGGGCGCATCGGGTTCTGGCAAGAGCACGCTGATGAATATCATTGGGTGTTTAGACAAACCAACAGAGGGTTCATACGAACTTGATGGACATGATGTCTCGCAGATGTCGGAAGCATCCTTAGCATTAGTGCGAAACGAAAAAATCGGATTTGTCTTCCAATCATTCGAGTTGCTTGCGCGCCAGACCGCGCTGGAGAATGTCGAATTGCCGCTGATTTATTCCCGTGAGGCAGGGCTGACAAGCCGTGAGCGCACGCGGCGCGCGCTGCATGCGCTGGATCGAGTTCGTTTGGCTGATCGAGTGACGCATCGACCAAGTCAACTTTCTGGCGGACAGAAACAGCGTGTCGCGATTGCGCGTGCGATATTGAATAATCCTTCGATCTTGATGGCTGATGAACCAACGGGCAATTTGGATTCAGTGACAACCACGGAAATCATGGGGATTTTTCGGCAGTTGCACGCTGAAGGCCAGACCGTCTTGATCGTCACCCACGAGAACGAAGTCGCTGCGTATTGCCAGCGAGTCATTCGTCTGCGAGACGGTTTGGTGCTCAGCGATTTGCCAGTCGCGCAAGATCAGGCCGGTCAGGTGATCGCATGATCCTGAGTCCATATTTTTATTCTCAGGCGATCAAGTTGGCATTGAGCCAGATTTGGGCGAATCGCAAACGAAGTTTGTTGACGGCGCTTGGAATAATTGTTGGAGTAGCAAGCACGACATCAGTGATTGCAGCTTTGAGTGGATTGAAGACGAGCGTGCTGACAGAATTCGAATCGTTTGGCGCAAATCGAATCTATGTTTTCCCAGATCGGCCAGATGATAAGCCGAGGAATCTTTACCCTCGCGAAAAGATTCGGATCAAGCCGTGGGAAGTGCGAGAATTGCAAGCGTCCTGCCCATCGTTGAGGGCGATCACGCCAGTGACTGAGTTTGGAGTTTCGATTGCCAGCGATGAAAGAGAACTTGATGGGATCACTGTTGTCGGTATTTGGCCTGATTGGCACGAAGCTGAAAATCGCCGAGTGATCGCAGGAAGAAAGTTCAACCGAATTGACGAGGCTGGCGAGCGGCAAGTCTGCTTGCTGAATGAATCTGCAATCGATGAATTACGATTGCCTTCGGATGCGGTTGGGTCGCATATCTTGGTTGACGGTCGACGATTTCTTGTGGTCGGAGTGATCGAAACCTTGCAGGCGCGCATGTTCGGCGGTGATGCAAACACGGCGGAATTATTTATTCCATTTTCAGTCGCAATCAAATTGCAGTCGACAGAGTTTTTTTTGCGAGTCGTAGCATTGGCCAAGAGTGCTGAAGTTTCTGAAGAAGCAAAGGCAGAAATTCAGCGGACAATGCGGCGTATTCGCGGCATTCAGCCAGGAGATCCAGACACATTTCGTGCGGAGGCGATCGACAGATACATCGATCAATTCAAGACACT
>CAMDEL010000166.1 GCA_945896765.1 Singulisphaera sp. GP187 | reverse complement strand
ACCAGATGCGCGCGAGGTCCATGCAACTTCTTCGATTCTTCCTTCAATGCACGCTTCGCTTGCGGATTGGCATAGGTGCTGAAGACCATTGCCTTGACCGTCGCCCAGAGACCTGGAACACCAGAAAACGTGTAATCCACGGCCGTAGGTTCGTGTCCGCAGTGGACCATGCAGTTCTGACACTTGGAATTGCCGGAGGCGCGACCATAACGCTCCCACTCAGTTTCTTCCATCAATTCGGCGAAGGTATCGACATATCCCTCATTCAAGAGATAGCACGGCTTCTGCCAACCAAACAAGTTGAATGTTGGATTTCCCCATGGAGTGCATTCGAATGAACGCTTGCCCATCAGAAATTCCAGGAACAATGCGGACTGATTAAAGCGCCAACGATTACGACCATCACGACGATTGGACAGCACCATCTGGAAAAGTTCGTGGGTCTTCTGACGCTTTAGAAAACTCTTTTGATCAGGAGCTTTGTCATATGCATAACCAGGACTGACCATCATTCCTTCAACGCCAAGATCCATCATCTGATCGAAAAACTCTCGAATCGCATTCGGGTCTGCACCATCGAAGAGAGTCGTGTTTGTGGTGACGCGGAATCCGCGATCGACGGCCAATCGAATTCCTTCGACTGCTTTTTGGAAAGTTCCGTCGCGGCAAACAGCAAAATCATGGTGCTCCTCGACGCCGTCCATATGCACGCTGAATGTCAGATATTTGCTCGGCTCGAACCAACCTGCTTCAAGTTTTTCCTTCAAGAGAAGCGCGTTCGTGCAGAGATAGATGTATTTCTTGCGCTTGACCAACTCTTTAACGATTTGGGAAATCTGCGGATGCAGGAGAGGCTCGCCGCCGGGAATAGAAACCATCGGAGCGCCACACTCATCCACGGCCTTCATGCACTCTGCAACGGAGAGGTCTCGCTTGAGAATATGGGCCGGGAACTGAATCTTCCCGCATCCAGCGCATGCCAAATTGCAGCGCAAAAGAGGTTCAAGCATCAGAACGAGAGGATATTTTCGACGACCACGAAGCTTCTGTCCTAGGACATAACTTGCGACCGTCCACATTTGGCTGATTGGTACTGGCATATGAAATAGTTCCGAACAGAATCGAGTTATCGATCGTAGCACGGGGATGACGATTTGTGGAGTCTCTTCTTCTGCTGGCTTCGACCAGAATTCAAGCCTGACAGAGACTCTCATTCAGCTCACTGCATCTGCCTTCTCTCCCGCTTCCTTGCGAAGTGTCAATCGACGCTCTCCCAAGAGTGCCGCGCAACGAATCACCACTACAGTTTGGTCGAGTACCTTCCCAAACACTATGGCGTCGCGCGTTGAAGAAGTTCGTTCTGATGAATTACTTCTTGAGTTGCATCTGGAGGGTGACGCTGGAGCATTCTCTGCACTCGTTGGGCGTTATAAGAATGAACTCCATGGGTTCCTTGCGAAATTTCTTGGATCGGCAACGGCCGCTGACGATGTCTTTCAAGAGACATTTTTGCAAATCCATTTGTCCGGAGCAACATTTGACCAAACGAGAAAGTTTAAGCCGTGGCTTTATACGATCGCTGCAAACAAGGCTCGGGACTTTCATCGCAAGCGTAAGCGACGGATGATGGTGAGCCTCGAAGCTCCTATCGGAAAAAATCCTGATAGCGCCACGCTGCTTGATATGTTGAAATCGGATCAAGATCAACCCGATGTGCAAAGTCAAACAGCCGACGAGCAGGCGTTGGTCAAGCGCGTGCTTGATGGACTTCCAGATCATCACCGTGAAGTCATTCTGCTTGGATATTTTCAGCGAATGAGTTATCAACAAGTTGCGGATGTACTTCAAATTCCACTGGGAACTGTGAAGAGCAGACTTCATGCAGCTGTGGCACTCTTTTCCACGCATTGGCGAAAAGCAACAAAAAAACAAATGGGCGTAGGCAAGAACGAATGAATAAACCAGAAGAAACAAACATCAATCCTGTCGAAGCCGAAGCGCTCGACTTTCTCATTGCCGCAGAATTTGACCCGACTGCAATCGAACGAATGCCTGAACATCTTCGGGCGAATGCACGAAGGTTTCTTGCTGAACTTCAAAGTATCAACTCATATCCAGTCGAACCACCAAGCGATGCACTGATTGATGCGACGCTGGCAAGAATCGCGCAGGAAGAACGGCGCCAATCGCAGCAGATGAGTTTTTCGAATTCAAAGCCATCGCTGCGAAAAAGACTTGGTATTCCAAACATTGTTGCCGTCGCAGCCATGTTGATCGTTGCAGCTGGAGTGGCAGTCCCCCTGACGAATCAAATTCGCCAGAGCCAATCGCAATTGATGTGCTCCAACGGCCTTAAAACTTTGGGCTCCGGACTTTCTGCGTACGCCGCCGACAACCGCGGACTCTTGCCGATGACCGCGGGGCTTGGATCATTTCTGACTGACTCAACTTCGAACGAGAACGGCATCATCGAAAATGCTCAACATCTGGACATTCTTGCGAAGAACGGATATTGCGATGCGAAATGCACGCGTTGCAATGGATCTCGAAGTTTGTCGTATCGCATTCCAATGCATGAGTCTCAAATGAATCTGTCGTCGATGCAGCGAAGTCCCGTCGCGGCGGACGCAAATCCAGTGCAGGCGATGGTGCGCAGAGGAGTGACGCCCGTCAATTTTTCAATATCTTCTCAGAATCATGCTCAACGCGGACAGAATGTTCTTTTTACCGACGGGAGCGTAATCTGGATGGTGACGCCAAATTTGTCCAACGGACCGAGAGGACTCTTCAACAATATTTGGGTTATTCGCGACAAAAATGGCATCGAAACCGTTAATCTCAGAGCAAACCCCAGACACGCGCTCGAGATCCTATTGGCCAACTGAGACCAGATTCAGTCACTGACGACTTCGCCAAGTGAAAAGGTTCTTGCGGAATTCGTCCATCTCCTGTACCCTTCTCGACCCAACGAATGGTTCTATATGCCAAAGCAAAAGACACACAAAGGTTTAGCGAAGCGGATTAAAGTCACCAAGACCGGCAAGGTTCGGTTCTTCGGTCCAAATAGCCGCCATCTCAAAAGCAACAAACGAGGCACAACTGTGCAGACGTATCGCAAGGCTCGCTTTGCGCGCAATGGCGATACCAAAATGTACGGCAAGCTTCTCAATCGTTCGCTGCTCTCGCAGCAACAACACACTGCGGCGAAAGTCGCACGTGAAGACAAAGCCGCTGAAGGCGGTTGATTTTTCGCACTGCCCGCCGGGTTCGAAAGTCCGTTCAAGTGAACGGCCCCGTCGAGCGCAACCCCCGAGGACTGCACACTCTGGACATCGCAGGAGTATCGAATGCCAAGAGCACGAAAAGGTGCCGCGCGCACCCAAGCCCGACGAAAATTGCTACGCGAAGCGCGTGGATATTTCGGGACCAAGAGTCGTCTGAAACAACAAGCCAAGGTTGCGCTGATGCGTGCTGGACGCAATGCGTGGATTCATCGACGCCTTCGTCGCCGAGATTTCCGAAGCCTTTGGATCACTCGTATCACCGCAGCATGCAGAATGCGCGGAATTCGATATAGCCAATTTATCGCAGCCCTCAGCAACGCAAACATTTTGCTCAATCGAAAGATGCTCAGTGAAATTGCGATCCACGATCCGATGACCTTCGACAGTCTTGCTGCGCATGTGCCTGGAGCGCACAAGCCTCACGTTGAAGCTCTGGCGAAATGACTCGTAAAAAGCAGGGTCAGTCTGAAGACCTCGCTTCATTTGGAAATCCACCCCGCAATTCGCCTCGAGCGAGTGTGCGGGGTTTTTTATTTCGCGGCGTGTTTCTTGGGAAAAATCGAGTCGCCGGCGCCGTTGCGCTAGGACTTCTTGTTCTATGGATTTGGATTGGCGGTGCGCTGACGATTGATGAATCACCACGCGGGATAGTTGCGATACTTCGACTTCTGATTCATCTGCCTGGACCGCTTGCCTGGATGCTTTCGGCGCTGGGACTTGGAGTTGCTGTTGTAAAAATCCTTGCGCTGGAACGAATGCGATGGATTTTTTCACTTGCAATCGGATGCGCTGCGATGCTTTTCATAGACGCTGCTGCAGGCGCGCTTGGATTTTTTGGT
>CAMDEL010000165.1 GCA_945896765.1 Singulisphaera sp. GP187 | reverse complement strand
AGTGATTCTGCAAGCGTTCCCAATCCGCCAGAAGTATTGAATGCTTCGAAGTCGATGCCGTCGATGATGAGTCTTTCAAGATGTTCCAGAGCGGGGACGCTGACGAGATGTCCGCCTTGCACGGCTTCGCATGCATTGATGTATTCATTGATCACGCCTTCAGTCGACCAAGTCAAGTTGTATCCAAGTTGATTTGATGGTTGTTGCGGAAGCGCTCCAACACGAAGTCGCAGCGATTCGATTTGAGCAAACGGTTTCGCGAGATGATTCGCGGCGATTGTGATGAATCCTGGAGCGAGTCCGCACTGTGGAATGAAAGCGGTTTTCGAACCCTTTGCAAGTTCGATCACTTTCTTGGTCACTGCGACATCTTCGGTCAAGTCGAAGTAGTGCGCGCCAGCTTCTCGCGCACAAGTGGCGATCGTTGGGTTGCAATGAAAAGGAGCGCATGACACGACGGCCCAAGCACCTTTGACAAACGCAGCGACTTGAGCAGCATTGGAAAGATCGACCTTCTCGCCCTTGCCACCGAATGTCGATGCAGCTGCATGCGCGCCATCGAGATTCATATCGCCGATGCGAACTTCATAGTCGCCGCTTGTTCCCAAGAGGAAGCACACCATTCGCCCAATTTTTCCGCCACCAAGAATGACAATTTTTTTCATAAGTAGATTTCGTAAGAGTCGATTAAATAAATGAGATTTCAGGCGGGAATTGACGAAAGTTCAGTTTGCACTTCTTCCATCAAGCCGCGAACCGTCTCTGGTCCAAAGTCAAACGTCAGCCCTGCGGAAGCGAATAGGTCTGGAAGTGGCCGCGACCCTCCCAGAGCGAGCGCGCGTTTGTAATTTGCGAGTGCCGCCTTGGGATCGCGACGAGCTTGTCGCCACATTTGCAGTGCGCCGAGTTGCGCAATGCCATATTCGACATAATAAAATGGTGATCCAAAGAGATGCAGTTGACGATGCCAAAGCGAAGAGAGGGTCTCTTCATTTCCAGACCAATCCACATCGCCTCCAAAGCGCGAATTCAATTCCATCCAATGCGCCGATCGCTGTGCACGCGTGTGACCCGGATTTGTATAGACCCAGTGTTGGAATGCGTCGATCGTTGCAACCCACGGCAGAAGCGTGGCAAGCCCTTCGAGTTGATCGCGTCGTGCGCGTGCGCTTTCTTCTTCGTTATAGAACTCATCAAGCTGCGGAAATGTGAGGAGTTCCATGCTCATCGATGCGACTTCTGCAAATTCGATTGGGCTGCCGCGATACGCAAGAATTGGATCATTCTTGCTGAGCAGCGAATGAAATGCATGGCCTGCTTCGTGCACCATTGTTGTGAGGTCGCGTTGAAGGCCAGCTGCGTTCATAAAAATGAAAGGCAACCGAGATTGTTGTCGTTGATATTGATAACCACCCGGTGCTTTGCCAGGTCGAGTTTCCAGATCCAAGCAAGAACCAGTTCGCATCGAATCGAACATGACGCCGAGTTCTGCGTCGAGTCTGTGGAACGCACGTGATGTTCGTTCGACGAGTTGCGTGGTATCTGCGAATGGCCGCAAGGGTTGGCGTCCAAGCAGATCGACCTTCAAATCCCATGGTTTCAGCGTTTTCAAGCCAAGCGCTTTCGCGCGTTGACGATGCAGGTCACGCATCAGAGGAACGCATGTCTCTTCGATTGCATCATGAAATTTCTTGCAGTCCGCTGGCTTGTAATCAAAGCGCAACATTCGCTCGTGTTGGAAGTCGCGGTAATCATTGAATCCGGCATTGAGTCCCATGCGATGTCGGACAGCAATCAATTTGTCATAGATGCTGTCGATCTCGTCACGATCTCGCAGTCGCCTTGCAGAGACGACGGTCCACGATTCTTCGCGCACAGAACGATCTGTGGATTCTGCATATCTCGCCATCTGTGGCATGGTCTGTTCCTTGCCGTCGAAGGTGACGGACATTGCTCCGCAGATTTTGCTGTATTCCTGATCGAATGTGGTCGATTCGGTTTGCAACGGGACATTCTCTGCGCGAAAGAGAAGGACTTCTTGGCGCATTGCGCGCAAATATGTCTCGTATCGATTTGAATCGAGCTGCTTTGCAAATGGGCTTTCGACAATTTTTCGGTCAAGTTCTGCGCCGGTTGTGCGCAGATTTGGTTCGACATCTTGCACGAACTTTAAGAAGGCTCCGCGGCGCGCATCGTCATTGGTGTGACACGTCATCGCGATATAGAGGTTTGCCTGAGCCTCTTCTGCGGCAGCGTCAAGATCGCTGCGATCCAAGATGAGTTGTTCGAGATTCTTTGCAGATGCGATCTCACGTGAAGTGAGTTGGGCATAGAGCGGTGCAAGTTCATCCCAGCAAGCAGCATCAAGATTTGGCGGCAGTTTCATGTTGGACATGGTGGGCATAGTTGTGGCATTCGTCATGGGTTGGGGATCATAGGTTGCAAGGCTGTTGTCTGAACTGCGACGGCAGGAATGTGCAAGCGAGTGGTTGAAGCTTCTGCGAGCGCGCTCGCGTGCATTGGATCTGTGCAGAGTGCGAAAAGACTCGATCCACTGCCGCAGACATGAATAGGAAGTTGTGCGAGCTGTTCAATTTCGTGCATGTCTTCAGCCATCGCGGGCGCAATAATCTTTGCAGCCTCCGCAAGATCATTGAATGGGTCATTTGGATTCAGAGATGGTTGTGCCGCAAGAGCTCGAATGTGGATTGCTCGTAATTGTGAAGCCGAATTGGAAAGTGCATCAAACTGTTTATACACAGCACCCGTGGGGCAGGGAACTTCTGGAAAGAAAAAGACAGCGTGAAGTTCTGGTGGCGCTCCGAGTGATTCAATTTCTTCGCCGGTGCCGCTGATGATCGCCGATCCACCTTCGATGAGAAATGGAACATCAGAACCAAGCGTCGCAGCGATCGCGCAAAGATCATCCGTGGAAACGCCCAAAGAAAAGAGTTCGTTCAGTCCACGCAGCATCGCAGCGGCATCGCTCGAACCGCCGCCGAGTCCGCCGCCAACGGGGATTCTTTTTTCCAGTCGACTCTTCACTGGCAATTCGTGGCCAACAAACATTTCCAATCGCTCGTGAGCGCGGTGCACAAGATCTTTCGAAATTGACCAATCGATTTCGCTGCGGCGCAGAGCGTCCTTGTTCCAGATTGTTGCAAAGAGCGAGAAGCTTTTCGCAGGGAGAGTTTCAAGATGCAGGTCGTCATAGAAATTTGTCGTCACCATCCAGCTGGAAATCGGGTGCATTCCCTGCGCGTTCAGTGCGCCAACCGACAGCGCGAGATTCAATTTCGCGGGCGCTTGGATAAAAATCGATCGTGGCATAAGGGCGGAATCATAGATCGATCCTGTACCCTTGGAAGAATGAAGTCACGCGCATTTTTCAAATGGATTCCGTGGGTCGGACTGATCGCCGTCACGTTGGGATCACACGCAGACGCTTGGGGCGAAGAGGGGCATCAAATTGTTGGCACAATTGCGATGACAAGGTTGACTCCGCAGGCAAGGGCGGCGATTATTGAGTTGCTTGGCAATGATGATCTGGCGAAGGCTGGACTTTGGGCGGATCAAATTCGCGGAGATTCAAAATATGACTGGGCGAAGCCGCTGCATTATGTGAATGCGCCACGCAATGAAAATAGTATTGTTCTGGAACGAGACTGTGCGAAAGGTGAATGCGTAGTCGGTGCAATCACGCGATTCTTGGCCGTTGCGACTGATTCCACCAAGCCCATCGAAGAGCGACACGAAGCGCTCAAGTTTGCGATCCACTTCATTGGAGATCTGCATCAGCCGTTGCATGCGGGATATGCAGATGACATGGGCGGCAATCGTATTCAAGTGATTGCATTCGGCGATAAAAAAACAAATTTGCATGCGCTTTGGGATACGGTCTTGATTTATCGCAAATCGCAGGGCGATTGGCGCGGTCTTGCGAAGGCGCTTGAAACAGATATGCCAGCGAATGAAGTTGCGCAGTGGGAAGGCAACCTTGATCCGCTTGCATGGGGCAATGAATCTCGAGCGATCACGCGCGTGATTTACAACGAGCTTCCTGCCGACGCGAAAATTGGGCAGCAGTATTACGAATCAAACTTTCCGACAGTTGCTCGGCGTCTCGCAGCTGGAGGAGTGCGTTTGGCGGCGGCGCTGAACA
>CAMDEL010000164.1 GCA_945896765.1 Singulisphaera sp. GP187 | reverse complement strand
TGAAAAAGAATGTCATCGCTATCAGCAGTCCACGGAGCGTGAGCAACCTCTGCAACGATTGATGCGCCGACCCATTCGGCGCGTTGACGAGACATGATCTGCTCGCCTGCAGCAAGCAAGAGCAAATCGACTGGCTCGCGGAAGAACATTTCATCATTCACCGCTTTCGTTCCTGCGACTCCGCTCAAGTTTCCATTCGAACGCATTCTCTCTGCTGCTGCTTCGGGTTCGATACCCGCATCAGAAATGATTCCACCTTGATGATCGAGCACGCCAACCATCACTGCGCCTTCCGCAGTCAAGATGCGCGCGACTTGGCTTCCCATTTTTCCAAAGCCGCAAACTGAAAATCGCAAACCATGAATTTTCTTATTGAAGTCCGGCAGAATGTCACGCAACATGTGAATGAAACCTGTTCCAGTCGCAATTTCGCGCCCATTTGCGCCGCCAATTTCGATTGGTTTTCCAGTGACAATCGCCCTCATTCCCTGACGATTCCGGTCGGGGGTGATTTGCGCTGCCGTGTCTGCAAACCACGCCATCACTTGACTGTCTGCGCCAACATCTGGACCTGGAATGTCGTAATCAGGCCCAATGTGATGCGCAATCGAAGATGCGTATCGACGCACGACGCGCATCAATTCATCACGAGAGAGAACGCGCGGATCGCACACCACTCCTCCAGCTGCACCACCGAAAGGCAATCGCAGCAGCGCGCACTTGAGCATCATCAACATTGCCAATCCACCAAGATCGCTCTGTGACATCTGAGGCACGAATCGCATTCCACCTTTGAACGGCCCAAGCGCGTCGTTGTGTTGAATGCGATAGCCGGTGTACATCCGATGTTCGCCATCATCCATCAGCACAGGAAAGTGAACGATGATCTCGTTCTTCGGTCGTGCGAGAATCATCTGAATGTCGTTTGGCATTGCGATCACTTCAGCCGCACTCAACATGCGCTGGACCATCTGTGGATAGAGACCAGCGCCCGAAGGCGAAATGTCAAGCATCTCCATAATCGAACTTTGATGTCGGACTGGATCTTCGGGACCTGCTCGTTTCATTTTGACTTCTCCTGTTTCTGAACTGTGGGACCAACAAACGTTACAAATCCCCACCACTGCGGAAGATGCATATCGATCGCCCATTGAGGCGTCCATGTCCAATTATATTCTGGCATTCCTGCAACTTTTGAATACGAACCATCGCGTTTCTCGAGCGTCCATTGCACACGCGAAAAATTGATGCGCCAAGAATCTCCAATGATTGGCGGTCGAGATGAGCGCTGAAATGTCCGCTCGCCATCAGGTTGCGCAACCGGCGCAAATGCTGTCCATGGAATCGCCATCTCAACTTGCCAACCTTTATCAGTATCGCGCGAATCATTCAGCGTTCCATCGAGATGAATCGCCACTCGCATTCCTTGGGCTGTCCAATTGTGATTGGCTTTCCCAGCGGCTCGATATGGCTGTGGCAGATAGAGATCAAAAATGGTTCCAAGTGCGTTCACTTCGATTTCGTAATACTCCCGCGTATCACCATCGGGATCGACAAAGACCTCGAAGTCATTGTCTTGAAAAACAATTTCGTCGTGCGTCTTCAATGTTGCCCACAAGTCGCTCTCGGCCAAGTCCGCTGCGATGTACAAATACTTCGCATCCCAAAGCATCTTGACTCGCGTTCGCTGCAAAGGCGTTGCTCGCGTCGATCCTTCAATGTCCGCAAAATCATCGCTCCATGGTGCGGCGCTCCATGCGGGCTCATCCATCAGTCCATTGATTTGGATAGAAATATCTGAAAAAGGTGCTGAATATCGCCGCGGAGAAATGGTGGGAGCAAAGACAGGAACAGGTTCGGGCCGACGATATGCATCGACGGCTGTTCGCTCTAGTTTCTCAACCGCTGCAGGCTCTTGACAACCCACAACGACCAAACATGTCGCCGATGCTGCGCCAAAAAGTGCGCACATACACAGGCGACATGTATGAATCATTTCATCGCCGCCTGAGCTGCAGCCAGTCGTGCGATAGGCACACGGAATGTTGAACATGAAACATAATCCAAACCGCACGTTTGGAAGAATCGAATCGATGATGGGTCGCCGCCATGCTCTCCGCACACGCCGAGCTTTAAATCCGGCTTGACCGAGCGACCCTTCTGGCACGCCATCGAAACAAGCGCGCCAACACCGTTCACATCGATCGACTGGAATGGATCGCTATCGACGATTGCTTTTTCCAAATATGCCGGCATGAAAGATGCGATGTCGTCGCGACTGAATCCAAATGTCATCTGAGTCAAGTCGTTCGTGCCAAACGAGAAAAACTCCGCCACTTCAGCGATTTCGTTTGCAGTCAAGGCAGCGCGAGGAATTTCGATCATCGTGCCAATAAGAATCTCGAACTTCTTAAAGCCGCTCTCCTTGAAAACAAGATCGCGTGTTTGTTCCGTCAATGTGCGCAGAATCGCAAGTTCCTTGCGTGTCCCAACCAACGGAATCATGATCTCGGGTCGAGCGTCGATTCGATTCTGTCGGCATTCGATTGCCGCTTCGACAATCGCTCGCACTTGCATCACAAGAATCTCGGGATATGTCACAGCCAAACGACAACCTCGATGCCCAAGCATTGGATTCGCTTCATGCAATTGTGACACGCGTCGTTGAACATCAACAAGCGGAACCCCTGCTTCATCAGCGAGAATCTGCTGCGCCGCTTCATCATGCGGAACAAATTCGTGCAGCGGCGGATCCAACAATCGCACCGTCACAGGCAGGCCATCCATCGCCGTAAAAATACCGATGAAATCGCTTCGTTGATATGGAAGCAATCGCGCCAACGCTGCTTCGCGCTGCGAAACTTCGGTTGACAGAATCATTTGGCGAACCGCTTTAATGCGATCCGATTCGAAGAACATATGTTCGGTACGACAAAGACCAATTCCAATCGCGCCATATTCCCGCGCGCGCTTCGCATCCGCTGGCGTGTCCGCATTCGCGCGAACTCCCATCGTTGCATACTTTGTCGACCACTTCATCACTTGCGCAAAATCTCCTGAAATTGCCTCTGGAATCGTGCGAGAGACAACGCCGGGCATCACTTCGCCAGTCGAGCCATCGATGGAAAGAATGTCGTTTCGACCGAACGTTCTGCCCTTCACCGTCAGCGTTCCAGCTTCGGTGTCGATCGAAAGTTCTCCAGCACCGACAACGCAGCACTTGCCCCAACCCACTGCAACAACAGCAGCGTGACTTGTCTTGCCACCTGTCGAAGTCAAGATTCCAACAGCCTTATGCATACCCGCAACATCTTCAGGAGAAGTTTCTTTGCGAATCAACAGAACATCCTCACCCGCTGCTGCGCGCGCGACCGCTTCTGCTGCGGTGAATGCGAGTTTTCCAGATGCCGCACCAGGACTCGCCGCGATTCCCTTGGTCAAGATTTCAACGCCGCGCTTGTCTTCGGTTCGGTAGTACGGCAAGAGCAACTGAACAAGATCTCCTGCGGGGATTCTTTTCAGCGCAGTTTTTTCGTTGATCAATCCTTCGCGCACCATTTCCACGGCAGCGCGCACTGCTGCGACGCCGTTTCGTTTTCCATTTCGAGTCTGCAACATAAACAAACGACCACGCTCGATGGTGAATTCGATGTCCTGCATGTCGCGATAATGTCGTTCCAATTTCTTGCGAACTTGAAGCAATTGCTTCCAAACTTTTGCATTCCACTTTTCCATCTGACTGATCGGCAGCGGCGTGCGAATCCCTGCGACAACATCTTCGCCCTGCGCGTTGATCAGGAATTCGCCATAAAAAACATTCTCGCCAGTCGAAGGATCGCGGGTGAATGCGACGCCAGTGCCGGAATCTTCGCCCATGTTTCCGTATGCCATCGCCTGCACATTGACTGCAGTTCCAGCAAGGCCCTTGATTCCATTGATCTGGCGATATGAAATTGCGCGCGCGCCATTCCAACTCTCAAAAACCGCGCCGACTGCAGCTTCGAGTTGTTTCATCGGATCTTGTGGGAACGGCTTGCCAACATGCTCTCTATAGACAGCTTGGTATGCCGCGCAAAGTTCTTTCAATCCTTCGACTGGAACAGCGGTGTCTTCTGTGGTGCCGTACTTCGCTTTGATTTCATTGAAGACGTGCTCGAAGCGGTGATGATC
>CAMDEL010000163.1 GCA_945896765.1 Singulisphaera sp. GP187 | reverse complement strand
CGCTCAAGCTTTCGAGTTTCACCGCCGACCGTAACGCAGCGCTCTTGCATTGCTTCGAGCAACGCTGATTGACTCTTCGGAGAAGCTCGATTGATTTCATCTGCAAGCAATATCTGAGCGAAGATCGGTCCTTGCCGAAATTGAAAGTCGCGTTGACCCGTCGCTTGATCCTCGACGACGATCTGCGTGCCAAGAATATCGGCAGGCATCAGATCGGGCGTGAATTGAATTCGTGAAAACTTCAGTCCAAGCGCTTGGCCAAGTGTGCGGACGAGCAATGTCTTTCCAAGTCCTGGGACGCCTTCAAGCAATACATGACCGTCGGCAAAGAGTGCGATCAGAACTTGATCAACAACTTCACTCTGACCAACGAGCACGCGTCCAATCTCTTGCCGAAGTCGATCTGCGACAACGCGAAAATTTGCGCACGCCTCGCGAACCGCTGCAACGGAATCTAAATTATTTGGCAAGGTGTTCGACGAATGACTCATGTTGGCTTTTCTTCGTCGCTTTGCTCTCGTTGTCCATCTTGAGCGCGCTTCTTTGCACGGCGCAACCTCTCCATCGGCGATTCAGGATCTACATCCGATGATGGTGCGTTTGATGATCCACTTGCACTTTCACTTCCCCCAGCGATCGTTGGGTTCTTTGGAGAAAGCCGATCGATTTTCCTTGGAATTCCTGTTGTTTTCGCTGAAGGAGTATCGATTGCTGCATCAGATGCATCGACTTCCGTTCGTTGCCGAGCCTTTTTCCATGCCGCGACCATTTCGCCACCTGTTCCGCGTGCGCCTCCGAATGCTTGTTGTGCCACATCGCGAGCGGACTCCGAGTCAAACACTAATCGTCGCACCGCGACATCGATGACCAACAATGCAGCGGCGATGATCGCCAGGATGTCCCAAATGCGGCGGACGCTTTCAGGTTGTGAAAGACCTTTGCGTTCGAAGAGATCCGTCACGGCAAGGTCTCTCGAAGAAAGAACTCGGCCGCCAGTTGCTTGCGCAATTTCGCGCATGAGCGCCGCATTGTCTCTGCTTGTTCTAAATTCACGGGGATATGCCATCGATACCGCGCCTTGTATCGATCCAGCAGAGCGACTCCCATTCGCATCGATCAGACCGACGTCGACAAGATAAGACCCAGTATCGGATGTCAAGAACTTTCCGCGGTATCGGCCTGGCGCAACCTGCTCCAGAGAAAGTGGCGCGAGTGATCCGTCTGGGCGCACAACCTTTGCATCGGTTCTCATGAAATTCATAAGGCCAGAGTCGCCTCCAAGGGCTTCCAGTTCGACCGTCGCCTCTTCACCATCCATTGTGGTCTTGAGCGTGATATTCGATGGCGTGGCTGGACGCATCAACCAGCGAACAGTTCGCTCCCACATCCCTTGGAACCCACCCCATGCTGGCCAAGCTCCACCCCATCGACCGCTCAAATCACTTGTAAATACAGCAGATTTTCCAAGTCCATAATTCCAATATGCAAAGATGGGGTCGTTCCCTTCGGATGTCTTATTGAGAATTGGAATCTGCGCCAACCCCTCGCGCGGAACTGTCAGAACATATCCCTTCACCATCGGAACCGCGACAAGCCCTTCAAGAGGTCCACCAATTGACGGGCTGACAACGGGCTGAAAATCTCCTTCGACAATCAAGTTTCGAGAAACAATCGACGCCTCCTTGATAAAAATCTTCGGAAGCAATTTCGGATTGGTCACATTATAAAAATTTCCGCCAGTGTATTCGGCGGTATTTTTCATACTCGTGAAATGTTCGGCAGTTCCATGACCTCCAAGCATGATCGTGGTGATTGTGATCTTCGCCGCCTTGTATCCATCGAGCAATGCCTTCGATGGCGGAGCGGGATCGCCATCAGAAATTACGATCGCATGTTTCTGACCCGCCTTTACTTTGACGAGTCCATCGAGACCAACTGTCATAGATGCTTGAAAGTCTGGCATATCTCCGATCGGCATCGATCTTGCAGCAGCAATCGCAGCAGTTTTATCTCCAGCAATTTGCATCGGAAAATACCATCCTGCACCATTCACGCCGCCAACTCCTCCAAATCCAAAGACAACAATTCCAACATAATCAAGTCGTGAAAGCGTTTCGATCGAGCTGACGACGACTTGCTCGCTCCAATAATTTGCTTGCGGCATTTCGCATGAATGCATAATGAGCGCAAGAGCGCCCCGCGGCAATTCTCGCGTTGCTGGAGGATCAAGTTTCACTGGCAAAGTCTTCGATGTTTCGCTATCGATCCATCCACCTGCACCGAAAGATTTATCGCCGCCAATCATCATCAATCCACCACCAAGATCGTGAACATATGCGTGGAGCATTCGATCCGTTTCATTATCGATCTCCGCCCGCGACATATTGACCAGCACGATGGCGTCATATCCAGCGAGAAATGCCATGCCTTCAGCAAGTCGATCTGGATTCACAACATCCACAGCAAGACCGCCACTCTTGAGAGCGCTGACGAGACCTCCACTTTCAAGCCCACCTTGGTCGACAACAAGAATGCGTCCTTCTCCAGATACGAACACAGAAGCAGCCCCCTTCTTGTTCTCTGATACGCCATCTGCGCTTGCAGCGTCAGGTTCGAAGACGGCCTCATATCGCTGTGCACCGCTGGAATCCAAACTCATTGGCACTTCAAATGTATTGGGCCCAGGTTTGAGTTCAACAGCAAGTCCATCACCTTCACTCTTCGAATCGAGATCAACGGGCTTCCCATTTTCCTTTACATAAATCTTCCCCGTCGCGCCACCTTGACTGCGAATAAATAATTTCAAGTCAGCAGTTTGCCCAATTCGCGCACGAGTCGGCGCGCGAATTCCTTCGAAGATTGTTATCCCAGTCTTGTTGTATTCAATCGGAAAAACGTCAATGGGAATTCGATTTGCTTTCGCCAGCGCCGCAGCTTCACGGAGGCTTCCAGAAGTTTCATTGCCATCGGAAACCAACAGAATTCGATTCATTGTGTCCGCAGGCATGAGCGCGAGTCCACGACGAACTCCAAGCGCGAGATTCGAGCCGTCTAATTCACCGCCGTGACTACCGAAGGAAATCTCTCCTCCGGCAGATGGAATCTGTGCCACGATTGGATCACGGGCGACGGTTACAACTCCAACACGATTCTCTGAATTTGTAGGATTCTTGGTCGCCTTCTGCAATTCTATTTCTGCACGAGTCAGCAAGTCGCTTGGAATCGATCGGCTGACATCAGCGACAACAAGAACTGTCACACCCTCACCCTTGCGAACGATCGACGGCTGAGCAAGACTGAACGCGAGCAATGTCAACAGAATGCTGCGCGTGATTGCACTCACCCATGTTCGCGTCGATCCAACGGCGTGGCGGCGATTCCAACTCATCCACCAAATTGCTGGCAATATCAGCAGTATGAAGAGTGCAATTGGGCGTTCAAATCCGATTGGGATCATGGTGCTCTTACTGATTCTATGAGAGAATTTGTATCTGCGAGAGACTTGAGCGGCAGCGATTGCACGCGACCATTTCCTGTATCCATCAGATAGATGCGACCGTCGACGCACTCAACGGACCATGGTGCGTTCAATCTTCCTTTCGCATGACCGCCGCCGCCCCAGATTCCACGCGATGCGCCAGTGAGCGAATCGAGTTGCTGTAATCGGCAATTTCCAAATTCGGCGACGAGCAGAGTTCCGTCTTCGAGGACGCAAACTCCATATGGATATGCCAATTGGCCTGCAGCTCGACCCGACGCACACAGAACGCGTTTCAACTCCCCCGCTTGAGAAAAAACTTGAATACGGTGATTGCAAGAATCAGCAACGAATATTTCGGATCCGTCATTAGAAATAGCGATGGACTGCGGTCGCGAGAACATTCCAGGTTGATCGCCTGGCTTGCCGAATTGACTGATGAATTTCCCATCTGCGTCGAAAATCTGAACACGGTCGTTGCCTCCGTATTCGCTGACAAATATTCGGCCATCTGGGGCGAATGCCACGTCCGATGGAAAGATGAATTGTCCAGGCCCATATCCGTACGAACCAAATGATCCAACAATACCGCCGTCGCGATTGAAGATAAGCACTTGATGCTCGTGCGTATCCGCAACATAGATCAAACCATTCGGTGCGATTGTTAATCCAGTGGGTTTTCCATTATTGAACTTCGGCATGGACCACGCCAATTCGAATGTTCCATCCTTTGCAAATC
>CAMDEL010000162.1 GCA_945896765.1 Singulisphaera sp. GP187 | reverse complement strand
CTTTGCCACAACAAACGAGTGGCGGCCAACACCACACGGAGTCCTGCATTCATTTTGTCATGCGATTCCAAATCGTTGGCATTTGATGGGCGTGACTTTGTCCGCAGGCGGAAGTTTGCGTTGGTGGCGCGATGCAATGTGCGAGGATCTTGTTGCATCTGCACGAACACAAGGAGTGGATCCATACGAATTGATGTTGAAACAAGCGGAAAGCGCACCGTTTGGCTGCGAAGGCGCAATCTTCCTTCCCTATCTTTCTGGCGAGAGAACTCCTCACGCCGATCCAAATGCACGCGGAACTTTCGTAGGAATATCGACTCGTACGACGCGGGCGCATCTGACGCGAGCAATCCTTGAAGGTGTCACATGCTCTCTTCGTGAAGTACTCGCGCTTGTTCGCCAAACTGGCGCGCGCGCAGATCGCATTCGACTTTCTGGCGGTGGCGCACGCAGTCCATTCTGGCGACAATTGATGACCGACGCATTCGACTTGCCGACTGCGACTGTCGAACAGACTGACGGTGCTGCGTATGGCAGTGCGCTCATCGCTGGCGTTGGCGCAGGTCTCTGGTCCAACATTGACAGTGCGACAGCTCACATCAAAGAATCGAATTCGACTCGCGTCAGCCCTGACGCCGCTTACTTTCCTGCGCTCGCTCGGAGGTATGCGCATGCATATTCCGCACTCGCTCCTTGGTTCTCAGAACAGTCCGCAGAACAGTCCGCACAAAGTCAATCTGAACAGAAGGTTCTCGACTAGAGTCAATCTGTGTATACATTTTTTTCCATACTCGTCTCAATCGTCAGCATGGCAGCAATTGGCTTTTGTGCATGGAAACTGGTCAATCGTCAGGAACGGCGCGATCCAAAGTTTCAAGCGAAGTTGGATGCAGATGATGAGCGAGCGCGAAAGGCACGCGAGAGCCGCTTGGGATAAGCGGTCATGCGACTGCGCGGCGAATTCCATCCATCTTTGATTGCAAATTTCGCCCCGGACAAGCAGTATGCGCACTCGCCCATTCCTTATGTGAAAGCACCTGCCTGCTCTTGACTTTGTACTTCAGCATGCAAACGCGCAGATGACGATCCAGCGCAGCAAGTTGCGCCATACTTGGCGTCTGCTGATCGAAATTGCCAACGCACAGAATGCCAAGATTTCCTTCGTTCTGATCCTTCACATGTGCGCCTTGATATCTGATATCGCGACCTTCCCAAACGCGGCCCGAACGATCGATGACAAAGTGATATCCAATATCAGCCCATCCCTTGCCTCGATGACCATTACGAATCAACTCGATGCGCGACGCGCATGAAGAAAAATCGGTCGCAGTGAAAGGAGACATTCCATCATGATGAATGGTGATGCACTTGACTGGCAGCATCGGATCGATATTGCTCGCATCGGGAGTTCCCTTCGTCCATGCACTTCGAGGAATGACGCCGATCAGCGTTGGAGTTGGCGGGGGCAAGACAGGAGTCAAAACCGTCGGCTTCGTGGAGAAAAGCGACTGATCTGGCCAGACTGGGCCGGGCATTCTTGCTGTCTTCGAACTCGTCGTCGCACAACCTGCCGCAACATAGCCCGCAAAGAGCCCGAAACCAAGCATCAAAATATTACGCCGCCCCACAGTCGGTGCGCTTTCCTGCGTCCCAGAAATGGGCCTTGAATTGGAATCCAAATTGGTCATATACAGAGCATTTCCTATCGACTCGAAACCGCCATGAACTGAAATTTACGCTACCGCTTCGGGTATGGTTCAGGTAGAATAATGGGGCTAGTTTTCTCTAGAAAATACTTGAAATTATGAGCGCTCACACCGAATCCGAAAGTCGTTATACCGCCGAAGATATCCAGGTTCTGGAAGGTCTCGAGGCAATTCGCAAGCGTCCAGGAATGTATGTCGGCGGAACTGGGCTCAGCGCGCTGCATCACCTTGTTTATGAGTGCGTCGACAACTCCATCGATGAAACGATGGCCGGCTTTGCGACGCAAGTTCTCGTGCGCTTGGGTGTCGATGGATCCTGCACCGTCGTGGACGACGGACGAGGAATGCCAGTCGATCCGATGAAGAGCGACAATCCGAAAATTAATGGGCGCCCCGCTGTCGAAGTCATCTTGACGGAACTTCATGCGGGTGGAAAGTTCGACAACAACGCATACAAAGTTTCCGGAGGTCTTCACGGAGTTGGAGTGAAGTGCGTCAACGCTCTGAGTGCGTGGACCGAAGTCGAAGTGCACAAAGCTGGAGCTTCGTGGGGAATTTCATTCGAGCGCGGCGTATGCGTCAAGCGCCTTCATAAGATCAAAGAATCTGGAGTTGCTGGTTCTGGTACTCGGATGACATTCCTTCCCGATCCAGAGATTTTTCCCGACACGCAGTTTCGTGCCGAGATGCTCGAGTCTCGACTGCGCGAATTGGCATTTCTCAATCCAGGCGTAAGCATTCGATTCGTCGACGAACATGTCGGCTCTGATGGAACGATCCGCGATGTCACATTTCGGGACACCGAAGGAATCGCCTCGTATGTCAAGTGGCTCAATGAAGGCAAAGTTGTGCAAAGTTCTTGCATTAGTGTTCGTCGCAGTGATGCGGAGCGCGGATTCGAATGTGACATTGCGCTGCAATACACCGATGCAACTGCCGAGAACATGCTCGCCTTCGGAAACAACATCCGAAATCCGGATGGTGGAACTCATATCCAAGGCTTCAAGTCTGCGTTGACTCGCGTGGTGAATGGTTATGCCAAGCGCGAAGGCATTCTGAAAGATCTTGTTCCAAGCGGCGACGATCTGCGCGAAGGTTTGACAGCAGTGATCAGCGTCAAGTTGCCGAATCCGCAATTTAATAATCAGACGAAGGAAAAACTCCTCAACGAAGAGATCGAAGGATTCGTCAGCGCATCGGTTAATGAAGAATTGACCGCATGGATGGACCTGAATCCACGCGAAGCAAAGTTGATCTGTCAGCGAGCAATCCTTGCTGCAGAAGCGCGCGAAGCAGCGCGAAAGGCGCGCGAACTGATCAAGCGCAAAGGCGCGCTCGGCGACAGTGCGCTTCCGCAAAAACTTTCTGATTGCTCCAGCGACGATGTCGAATCCACTGAAATTTTTATCGTCGAAGGTGATAGTGCAGGTGGAAGCGCCAAAGGTGGACGCGATCACGTGCATCAAGCAATTCTTCCGCTGCGCGGAAAATTATTGAATGTTGAAAAGTGCAGGCTTGATAAGGTGCTTGCGTTCGAGGAAATCCAAACGCTCATTCAGGCGCTCCAGTGTGGCATCGGCGCAGACTTTGACCCTGCGAAGCTTCGTTATGGCCGCGTCATCATCATGACAGACGCCGATGTCGACGGAAGCCATATTCGCACATTGCTTTTGACTTTCCTCTTCCGTCAGATGTACGAACTTGTTCGGCAGGGACGAATTTTTATTGCGCAGCCCCCGCTCTATCAAGTGATTCGCGGCAAGACCAGCAAGTATGTTCTGAATGACCGACAGATGAACGACACGCTTGCAGAATTGGCTCTCAAGCATGCGGTTTTCGTGGTGCGAGACGAGCGCGGCGCAACTGTACGAACGCTCGAGGGCGATGTTCTGCGCAAGACGCTTCGACTTCTGCATCGACTCGAAGATTTGTCCGGCGTTGCACAGCGACGCGGCATTCCATTCCAAAAATTGCTTGAGGCGCGTAATAGCGATCCAACGAAAGCGCATCGATTGCCAACGCATCATGTTGTATGGAGCGGCGGAGATCTGCTTGCATGGGGCGAAGATGAAGCGCATGATGCGGTGACCGCACGCGGAATGGTGCTTGACGAACTTGCGTCTGCTGGAGGAATGCCTGCGGAAAAAACATCACAGGCTCCAGATGCACCAGTGCGCGGCGTCGTCGCGTCTCTGCGTCAAATGCACGAGACCGCAGAACTCGAGCGGATTTTCATCCAACTCCTTGAAGTTGGAATTGACATTGACGACTATGGATTGGTGCAAGAAGAATCCGTCACCGGCGAAAAAATGCCTTCGAAGTATGGTTGGTTGATCACGCCAGAAAAGGGAGAGCCCGATCTTGCCGAAAGCAGCAATGTCGCAGGAATCATGCGAACTCTGCACGATTGTGGGCGACGTGGAATCGAAATCAAGCGCTTCAAAGGTCTGGGAGAAATGGAACCATTGCAACTCTGGGAAACCACGATGGATCCCGCAAGACGAGTCCTTCT
>CAMDEL010000161.1 GCA_945896765.1 Singulisphaera sp. GP187 | reverse complement strand
TTGAAGCCGAACCTATGTTTGCGGAGAATTGACATTCACTGGAAACGTTTCCATTTGCATTCGATGCTCAACAGCTGGCAATCGGTTTGGATCGATTGCATCGCCGACAAGCCCCCTATATGTGATCAATGCAAGCACAACCGAGATTGCTCCGACGCACAAAATCTTCCATCCAACTTTAGGTGATCGATCTTCCGAACTTTGCTGTAACGCAGAAACCATTGCAAGCGAGAGCAAGACATATGGTTCGTGATATCGCTGCCAACTGAAAAATGTTGCCGACGATGCAACGATGAACGCAATTGTGGCTGCTGAAAAAATTGCGCGCGTTCGTGCTGGCAATCCAAGAAAAGATGCAGTCAAGAGTGCAGCCCCCAGCGGAGATAGCACAAGGAATATCGGATTCGTATGTCCTGCAATACTTGGAACAGAGCCAAGCGGTCCCCACCAACCTGTAAACCGACCAGCCTCTTGAAGCGTGGTTGTCGCGGGAACAACTGCGAGTAAAACTCCAACGATTCCCGCCAACAGAATCGTGCGCCGATGCATCGACCAACTTCTCACAATCGTCTGTGCGAGCCACGGAAGAAATCCAACACTCATCAATGCATACTGCAACAAAATAAATGCGGGAGTTGCAAGATTGATGCCTGAGACGTATGTCTGAAATCGCGGCGGAACAAGCCCATGCCAAAGCAAGATGAATGCGCCAAGAAGTGCAAATGCTGGAAGTGTTGCCAATATCGCAGTAGCCACTCGTCTTGCACTGTGGTTCGCACCGAACCATGCAGCGACCCAAATTGGTGCAGCGACCCAAATCTGAATCTGCCGTACAAAGACCAACGCAAAGAGTGCAATTGAAGCCAGCACAAGCCAACGACGTCCACCTTCGCCTTGACAGCAAAGCATCAACACAACTGCGATCAGCAACCAAGCAAGATTGTCTGGCAACATCCACGCAGTCGATCCCAACACATACAAACTGCAAGCAAGAGGCAATGCAAGCAGTACTCCATCAAGAGCTCCGCGTCTGCGCGCGCTCCAGCCAGCAACAAGACACACGAACGCAGTTCCGATGACAACACTTGTCAGTCGCAGTGCGGTTCCCGAATCCGAAAGAAATCGACCAACCGTTGCAAGAATGATGTGATATCCAGGAGTCGTTGTCGTCAGCGGATTTCGCAAATCAAATGCTGGAAACTGAAAAATCATCGTACGGATGACGCGTTCGTGATACATGATTGAATCGGCAGCGGCTCGTCCGATGTTGTTTCCGGTCAGCACAAGCCAGAGTGCGGGGATTGCAATGGCGCAACCTGCGATGGCAGATGCGATGAGGACATCGCGTGTAGGACGAAGACTTGAATTCATGAATCCAACGCTCCGCTCTTTCGAAAGACCCTCAACTCGTGTCCATACCAAAGCATAGAAATTCGTTGTGCGCGCTCGATTTGCAGACCGCAATCCAAAGCCCATCGATCGACACTTTCGATAGGAACATAGTGAATCCACTGCTTCGCAATCACCAAGTCATGCAATCGATTCATTCCTGCTCGCCAGAGAGGGCGATCGCACATGTCTTTATATAGAAGCATTCCCCCTGGCCGAACTTTCGCAACAGCATCTCGAAATGCCTTTTCTTGTGCGATCGGTGAGACATGATGCAGAACATCAATCAAACATACAACGCGAAATGTTCCATCGGGAAGTCCTTTCTCGACCGAGCGACACTCGAAATTCGGCGTAGGACCTTGAATGAAACTGCGCAAGCGAATTGCCGCTTTGCGAGCAGTCTCGATAGCTCCTGACGAAGAGTCGATTCCATGCGCAGAATGAATGCGGCCAGCAGAAGCAAGGCAAATGAGCAGAAGCCCTCCACCGCAACCGATATCAAGAACATCGGATCCAGTTGGGACCGCGTCAACAAGCGTTGCGACTGGCGCAATTCTGTGCCGATGATGTTGAATAAATCGGCCGAGTAAAGAACCTCCGACATACATCTCGCGCGCAACGCCCCCAATGTCGATCGACCGACCCTTATCGGATTGTGAACTTTGGACCACGTTGAGATAGTACCGATTGCATTTCGAGCCACAGCGACAATTGACCGCAGAATCACAGGGCCGTCGGGTCATACTCAGGCCAACGAATCCCTTGCAACGACTTGGCGTAATTCACATGTCGTGCAACACTCGATGTATACAAGGGTCGGTTCACTTGGTCATAACTCAATGTGCGCACCGTTCGCTTGGATTCGTGAAAGCGTGTACAGGCTTCGTCCCATTCCATCCCAAGAAAATTTAGAATCCGTGGAAACTCAATCTCTGGATGTTTTACCAGTTGTTCATACGAAACATCCAGAATGGGCACGGGAAGTGATGCCTTCCAATGATTCATAATTCGTTGCGACTCCTGCCATGCGCATGCGATCCATTCCATTCGTGTCGTCCATGGATGCAGCCGATTATTAAAGCCACCCATCAAGCATGAAATCGCCACATCGCGCGGATCACGGATGACATGAATGATCCGCGTCATTGGGAAAAGGCTTGCGATCAGCCATAAAATTTGGGTATTCCCAAGCGCTTTGTTGACGATGCGCTTTGCAGTTGGAGCGCGCGCAGTGATTTCCGTCAGATATTCATTTGCGACGCGGGTCCACTCAGACTCTTGATTCGCACCAAAACATTCTGGCGGTTCGATTCCACGTTGAAACGTCGAATTCAGCCTTCGTGCAAAGTTCTCGATATGCGCCAACTCTCCCACTCCAGCACCATCTGGATGTGCGTCAACAATCTGATCAATCAGACTTGTACCGCTGCGCGGCATTCCTGCAACAAAGACGGGAATGTCACTTTTGCATCCACTCTGCGGAAAAAGTTTCATCCGCTGTGGAGTCCATAGCTCAAGAGCGGCTGAAGTCTGGCGGGTGTGTGCGGCTGGATCAAAATCCAATTCACCGATCATGTTCGCGTTCATCGCAGCATGCATCGCTTCGTCGTATCGCTTTGTTCGGTCGTAATTCTTTGCGCGCAAATACCAAATGAAATTACGCATCTGCGGCTGAGTCGAACCAAGATCAGCAAGTAGCGCAGAGAGTTGTGCATCAGATTCGTCAAACTTCTTCTTCCCCGACAAGATGCGCGCCCACGCAAAAGAAACATCAACAATGATCTTTCCACTTTGCGCCATTTCAGCCACCAGCGGTTCGATAATCAACTGCGCTTCGTCAATTCGCCCAGCATTTTCCAATGCATACGCCAACATGCATGACGCTTCAATGCGATGTGTCGGATCCTCAATCGCTTTTCGCAGTGCAGCGCAAGCGTCATCAGTCTTGCCAGCATGTGCGAGGCACTTTCCCTTCAAGAGATATGCGGAAGCTCCAGCACCCGCTGCGATCGCGCGGTCCAGAAAGACAACTGCAGGCCTGCGAAGACCGATGGACATTTGCGCTCTCGCAGCCATCACAAGAATTTCAGCACTCGCTGTGCGTCGCTCGACCCACGGTTGAAGCAATCGAATTGCTTCCTGAGTTTGGCGATTCTGCAATGCTTTCGAAGCCGCACCAAGCGCCACCGCTTCGCCGTCGATGCGGTGACCTCCGCGAGATGTTCCTCTGGCATCCTTCATAATTGTCACTCTATGCGACAGAGATGAGCAATGTGATGCGCTTCAAGGATGAAAACCCATACAGCTCGTCATCAACCACTCCCCACAGTGACTTGGGACAGTCTTTCGAATCGTGTGAGTAGAAGTATCTTTAACCCATATGAGACTTGCCACATATTTCGCTGCATTGATCATCTGCATCTCAATTTTAGGATCATCCACGCTCGCTGATTCAATCGACTCGAACATTGCACGTGCGCTGGAACTTGCAGGAAACAATCGCACACAAATTGAAATGGCTGCCAAGAACGCTCCAGCCGATCAACAAGCAGCAATGACTTGGCAAATCACCCATATGCCGCATCGCGATCTTCAAACCCTCAGCGCACAATTCCTGCTCGACAACTGCGATGAGGCTTTTCGTGCGTGGCGGTCTGCGCCATGGCACGAGCGTGTCTCGCAAGAAATGTTCTTTGATTGCATTCTTCCATATGCCTGTATCAATGAAACGCGCGATGAATGGAGAAAAACTTTGCGCGAGCGATGCGCGCCGCTGATCGTCAACGCGAAAAATCCAGGCCAAGCCGCAGTGATCATCAATCGCGAACTCTTTCCTCT
>CAMDEL010000160.1 GCA_945896765.1 Singulisphaera sp. GP187 | reverse complement strand
GAGATTTCTTGACCAAGTTCGTTCAGCGGAATCTTGCCTCTTATGTCAAATTTGCTGTGAACCCCACTCGCGCCGAAAGATCCAAGTGCAATCACGCAAAGAATCAGTGCGCTTGAAATCATTTGCCATTGAGTTGCGTTTGCGATCCTCGCCACAAGAGGAAGATAGTCCCATTTAACAATTTATGCGAACGCAAAGTGGCGCGCGATTTTCATTTCCCCGCTTCAATCTCCAACAAGTTCGACATTTGCGCGCGGGACCGTCACACGTTGCCCGCTTTCGAGCGCAACTTCAAGCACACGTGCCTTCGATCCAGAACCGAGAACGGCTGGCTGTTCTGGAAGCGCGCTGACGGATCCCAAGAGTCCGAAGTGAGGATCGCGAATGATTCGAACAGGCGTGCCAATATCCAAGATTCCTGCGGTTGCACCGCCAGTGAAGATTTCTCCAGAACTCGCTTCACCCAGCGGCACTGCGATTTCTGGGCGCATCACACCCGCACGAATTTGCGTTGCGCCGTTCACACTTGCCATTTTCCCCACATGTGCAAGCAGCAACTGGAATGTTCGCTTCGCCATTGCAATGTCGCCAAAGCCTTCGGTCACAAGCAATGTGATTCCAATTTTCTCGCTTCCAGTGACAGCAACTCCCAAGTCATATCCAAGCACATCGCGAAGATCTGCGTCATCGATTCCGCCGCAAATCAACGCGGCGACTCCGACTTCGCGCGCGCGGCGAATACCACCAGCCGTCATGCGTGCCCCGCCGACAACGATTGCGCCCTTCATAGATGCGTCGATGTGTTCTTCAAGTAGATCTTCGGTGTGCGATTTGCCAGCAACCATTAGCGGTCCCCATGTTTCTCCACCGACTCCGAAAATCCCTTGCACAAAGAGCGCGTCCGTTTCGACCACCACGCCTTCGTTGGCGATCACTTCGATTATTTTTCCAGCGACATAGGCGCGAACTTGAACCGGCGTCTTCGCACCACGAATGATGACCATGCCTGTGGATTCCGAAATACTTTCGAGCGTTCCTGCCGCAGTCGATTTCGCTTCGGTCTTCATCATGCCGAAAATGCCTTTACTTCGCGCAAGCGCGTCGCCAACTTGAACAGTATCGCCCGCGCGCTTGAGCATCAAAGGCATTAATTCGCTTGGATTGACGCTGAGCATTCCCGCAACCTTGATCGGAAAGACATCGCCTTCAAGGAAGGTTTCCGCGACGACCGTTTCCGCCGAAACGCTGTCGCCAACTTTCACCCGCACATCACCAGAAACTGGCAAGAGCCGCCGCACGCGATATGTCGTGCGTGCCGTCACTTTTAATCCTGGTGTGTATGCCTTGGCCATTGGGTTTGCTTTTTTCTAATGCGAGACTATTCGTAAACTTCCAGCGCTTTTAACCACTTTTCGACACATGCTCGTCGCTCAACGGCGGATGTCGGCAACTTCAGTGGACGACCTCGCGCATCAAGCACGATGCCAACTGCACCACCACGCACTTCGCGTGTGACTGGTTTTCCAGGACTAGCGCCCATATCAAGTCCGCGCTCAGGGCGAACCTCAAGCATGCCGACTTCACCGTGACCAAAGCGAACGAGACGCATCTCGCCACCGATCAGTTGTCCTTGCGCAACAACTTCATTTGCGCGGCGCAGCGTGAAATCAAATGCAGGTCGACCTGCGCGCACTTCACCACGCGGAGCGATGCACCAACCAAGAACAACCAAACAATCTTTCTCGAAAACTTCCATCGCCGCGCGGGGATTCACAGATGCGAGCACTCCAAGATGCGGCATCATGAAGATCGAGTCTTTTGCAATTTCCGTAAATCCTTCAGGCTCGAATGCATCGATCATCATCAGCGCGGTTTGTTCCATTCGCGGAGCATGACTGAGCACGCCGCCTGATGCGACCATCAAATCAAGCGCCATATTGTCGACAAGCGATCCGCCTGCTTCCTTCTGACTGAATGCATCACCAACTGTGCGCTGTTGCTGAACGCCTTTCAATGTTGTCGCGAATGATTTGTGTTGGATGTACGCCAATCGAAGTGCCTCGCGCGAAACCGCTTGCTCGAAGACAAGCGCTTCGAGTGTTTGCGGAATCGTCGTTGGACGAATCATCTTGTTCTTCACACGGTTGCGAAGTTCGCGTTCATCCATATCGAGATGCACCCAGCGCAAGACGCTGTCCATTCCAGCTTCTGCGCAAACATTCGAAATGGAATAACTCATGCCAAGGTTTGCACTAACAGTTCGATTGAACACGCCTCCGAAGACGCTGAACATATCGGTGGTCGCGCCACCGATGTCGACTCCAACCACATTGATGCCACGACCTTTTGCAATCGTTTGCAAGATGTCGCCCACTGCTCCAGGAGTTGGCATGATCGGCGCGTTGGCCCAAGTCATCAGTTTGTCATAACCCGGTGCGTGCGCCATCACGTGCTCGAGAAAGACATCGTGAATTCTCTCGCGTGCGGGACCAAGATTTTCGCGCTCGAGCGTCGGACGCAAATTATCAACGACAGAAAGCGCGAAGCCTTCGCCAGAAAAAACACGCTCGATTGTCTGGCGCGCTTCCTTGTTGCCAGCAAAGATGAGTGGCAGTTTGTATTCCCCACCAAAGCGTGGACGCGGACGAGCCGGCGCGATGAGTTCTGCGATCTCGATGACTTTCTTTGTATCACCACCATCTGTTCCACCTGAAACCAAAACCATATCTGGTCGAAGTTCGCGAATGCGCTGAATCTGTTCGTGCGGTTTGCGACGGTCATTGCTTGCGATGGTGTCCATCACGATTGCACCAGCACCAAGCGCTGCACGCTTCGCACTCTCTGCTGTCATTTCTCGCACGACACCAGCAACCATCATTTGCAATCCGCCGCCTGCGCTGGATGTTGATATATAAAGATCGCACCCATCTGCATCCGCCGTGCTCTTACGACGGATGATCGTGCCATCATCGGCAATAAGTTTGTATCCAGAAAGTTCCTGAAGTTCGGTCACGGAATTTGCAACGCCCAGCGTGACATCCGCAAATGGTTCTTCGACCGTCGTCGGAGCCTCACCGCGAAAAGTCTGGCGAAAAACGCCGTCTTTTTCCTCGATGAGGATGGCCTTTGTTGTCGTGCTTCCGCAGTCAGTGGCGACGATTCGCATAAGACGGTCAAGGGTAGAGGCTCACAGCGAATTTGTCGCTGAGTCCGCTTGTGGAATTACACTGCCAATATGCCATCGACCAACATTCATGCGCCAGCGCCGAAATCCAAAGGCGGGCTCGCGCGAATCTTCAGAGCATCGAAACACAGTTGGCAGGGACTTGTCGCCGCCGCGAAAAATGAGCAAGCATTCCGTCAGGAGTTGATGGTTGTCATCCCACTTTCAATCGGCGCATGGCTCATTCCCGTGCCGCCACTTCAGCGTGCACTTCTCTTTTCAGTACTCCAGATTATTTTGATTGCCGAACTCCTCAACTCTGCGATCGAAGCAAACACGGATCACATTTCGCTGGAAATTCATCCGCTCGCCAAACGTGCGAAAGACATGGGAAGCGCAGCGGTCATGCTCTCCATCATTCTGTCTGCAGCTGTCTGGGGCGCGGTGCTTTGGCAGTGGTACGCTTCAGCACAATGAAGTCAACATTTCTATCGTGCATTCTCCCCGCAGTATTTTGTTGCATTTGCTTCGGCGCATCCACCGCAGACACGATTGATCCAAAAGCGAAATCAATCTATGACGCATCGATCGCTGCTGCGAAAAAGGTCACTTCATTTGATGCTGTCGCAGAAATGAAAATGACTCTGCCCGCGAATGAAATTCGACCAGCCTACTTAGACAGGCCTGCACATCTTGTGATGGCGTTCGATACTGCAAATGACAACTCGTTCAAATTCCGTATCGAAGCTTTGAAGGACGGCAAGCCAACGCGCGTGATCACCAATGACGACAAGAC
Source organism: Singulisphaera sp. GP187 (assembly GCA_945896765.1). Lineage (GTDB taxonomy): Bacteria > Planctomycetota > Phycisphaerae > Phycisphaerales > SM1A02 > F1-60-MAGs104. Next base: position 294 of record CAMDEL010000160.1, on the reverse strand, counting down.
GACAGTCGTGGTCGATCTCGCCACCAAAGAATATATGGACCTTGGCAACACCATTGATCCGATACTTGCGGAAGTCCTCCAACAATTCCCGCAATGGATCATGGCGCAAAAGCGCAGCAGCGATGAAGACGAACATTCCCCGAAACCTGTCTCAATCACGCTCGATCCTGAGGAGACCCTCGATGGAACGCCGTGCGATGTTGTGCGAATCGCACGAAAGATGAACCTGATTTTGATGGAAGGAGGTCCAGCAGGAGAAGCCAATCCGGATCCTCAACCGTCGATTCGTATGGT
>CAMDEL010000159.1 GCA_945896765.1 Singulisphaera sp. GP187 | reverse complement strand
TCCGAGATGACGAGTTCGAATGGACGGCCTTCATCTTTCGCGCGTCGGACGAGTTCGAGAGTTGCGCCGCCATCAGCGCGATTTTCCACAATTCCGCCTGCTTCCTGCAGAAGTCCTTGAATAGTCTCTCGAACATTCGCATCATCATCGGCGACAAGAATGCGTTTGCCTTTGATGTACGGATCAACGCTGCGGTCGCGCGGAAGTCGATCGATTCCCAGCACAGATTGTGGTCCAGATGTTGCGCCTCGGATGCGTGCGCCAAGCGTTTCGAGCGCAGCTTCCAGATTTTCATACGCACCAAGTTTTCCTGCGGCAAGATCGCGTGTTGCGTCGCGCAGACGTTGCTGTGGCACAATCATTTCTTCGCGCAGTGTCAGTGAGACCCGACCACTCGTCGTGGATCGCTCGACAATCAGCATGTCAAGAATATTCAGCGCCATCGCTTGATAGCGTCCATATGTTTCAAGCGCCATCCGATCTTCATCGGAGAATGCATCAGCTTGAATTGATTCCACATTGACAACACCGATGACACGATCGCGCAGAAGTAGTGGAACAGTCAAGCTCGAACGCGCTCCAGGAAGTCCAGGGATATACAGTGGATCAGCATCAAGGTTGCGCCCGATATAACTCTCACCCGTCGAGGCAACAAGTCCAGAAATGCCGTTGCCAGTTCCACGCGCAAAGATCGATTCGCCAATTCGAAGCGGATCGATACCGTGGCCGATCACAAGTTCCAACTGTTCTGTTTTTCGATTGCGAAGCCGCACTTCAAATGGTTGATCCGCAAATTGCGTACGCATCGTGTTGGCAATCTTGCCTTCAAGCAGTGCAAGTCGTTCTGCGACATTGAGAGGATTGACGATCTGAGCATCGAGATCTAAGAGGTCCGCTCCAGCAAGATCGATCGCTTCGAGTCGTTCGCTCAGTCGGGTGCGATTCGTGACATCAAAGAGAATCCCAGTCGCGCGTCGATCGGATGCAGGCGAGATCATCACTTCGAAAAACTTTGGACCAGATGCGAAACGCTTTCGCACATGCAAGGTTGGAGAACTCTTGAATTGCACAATTGCTTCAGAGCAGAGTTCGGTAAAAATTCGAAGCGTTTCGGGAGAATGTTCTGCCAGACGCGAACTCATCCAGACAACTTCTCCTGCATGATCTACGACGCCAACTCCCGCTCCGACGTTGTCGAAGAAGTCGCCAGAATCGTGGCGGTAAGGATGTGGCGCAGACTCAGCCATAGATAGAAGAGTGTACGGTTCGATTACACTCTCGATTCTTCACAATGATCATCGTTGACCATGTTCACAAGTCATACGGCTCGTTCAAAGCGGTTTCCGACCTCTCGTTTTCGGTACCCGCTGGATCGGTTTGTGGTTTTTTAGGCCCAAATGGCGCAGGAAAAACCACAACAATTCGAATGCTTGCAGGGGCAATCCAGCCAAATGCGGGAAGACTGGTCCTTGCAGGGAAAGATGTGGGAACGGATTCGCGTTCTTCGCGCGGTCAATTGGGATATTTGCCAGAATCGAATCCGTTGCCATCCGAACTGACCGTTCGTGAGTATTTGAAATTTCGCTGCGAACTTTGGGGAGTCGAACGACCCAAGCGTCGTGCAGCAATTGACAGAGTGGTCGACCGCTGCGGTCTCGCCGAGGTTCGCAACAAACTTCTGGGGTCTTTGAGTAGAGGATTTCGTCAGCGAGCGGGACTTGCCGCGGCTCTTGTCGCATCGCCTGCAGTTGTGATTCTTGATGAACCAGGAACAGGACTCGATCCAACAACCGCAATGTCGTTTCGTACTCTTGTCCGTTCACTTCGAGGCGAGCACACTGTTCTCTTCTCAAGTCACAATCTCGCGGAGGTCGAAGCGACATGCGATCATCTGGTGCTGATCGCACGTGGAAAACTTGTAGCCGATGGAAGTGCGATCGACCTTCGCCGTGTCGGTGCAGTTGGAGTTCGATTTGAAATCGAATCCACGCACTGCGATCTTGTTGCGCTGCGGCAGATCGTTGGTGTGCTTGGAGTGCAGACACAGTCGATGCAAGATGGTTGGACTCGAATATCAGTTGAGATCGAGCCCAACGGCGAATCAGTAGGAATTCCAACTGCGCTTGGCGAGTCTTTGCATTCGGCTGGCGGAACAATTCGACGATTTGAACGGGTAAACCCTGCATTAGAGGAGATTTTTCAACGACTGGTACGCGAACGTGGTGGCGATGTGTCAATCGAACGCATTGAGGGCGCATCTCAATGATGGGCGATGTGCTGACGATTGCTCGACGAGAATGCGCCGCGCTCTTTTTGACGCCGACTATCTGGGGCGCACTCGCAATCTTCGCGTTCGTCACTGGAGTCATCACGGGTATTGCAGTTCTTGTTCCTGGTTCACCTGCGGAATTGAGAACCGTTGCAGCAGCCGCTGGTTGGGCAATGCTCTTGACCGCGCCAGCGCTTTCGCTTCGGCCGACGACCGAAGAACGTCGCACTGGATTTTGGGAAGTGCTTGCGACAAGTCCAGCAAGCGTTGGATCAATCGTTGGCGGAAGATATCTCGCGGGAATGATTGCGTTGATTCTTCTTTGTCTTGTCGGACTGGGAGGTCCTTACGCAGTGCTCGAATCTTTGGCGCGCCCAGATCTTGGTGAAGCATTATGCGCATCAAGTGGTGTGTTGTTGGCAGGATCGATGTATCTCGCATCTGGACTTTTCTTTGGATCAATTTCGTCGAGCGCAGCCGTCGCATATCTGGCAACATTCTTTTCTTGGTTGATGGTGTTGATCTCTATCCGATCAATTGCTCCTGTTCTTCCAAGTGCACAAGCAGACATGCTTTTCGCCGCCGATCCAGTGCGAAGGCTTGAAGGATTTCTCAATGGAGAATTCGATTCATCGAATGTGTTGTATTTCATTTGCATCACCGCTGGATTTCTAGCGGCAGCCGCGGTCATTCAATCGACAGAGGCCGAACGTGGAAGTCATCGTGGAGCGATCGCAATCAGATTGCGCGTGATGCTTGGCGTCATCGGGGCATTCGCACTTGTATTTGGTATCGCAGCTGCTGCACATGCGCCTTGGGCTCGAGTTTCCGTCGATGCAACGAAGAGTCGTGACTGGGTTCTGAATGAACAGACCAAGCGATTGGTAAGCCAATTGCCAGATGGTTGGCGCGCAACTTGGATTGCTCCAACTGGTGGATTGGACAAAGCCGTTGCGGGTCAATTGGACGAAGTGCTTGCTGCGTTTACAAGTGCGCATTCCACTGATCAACCGCCGCACGAGAAAATTGATCCAACGACTGCGTCTGGCGCAATGCGATATTCGCAGTGGCTTGAAGATTTGGTGACGCGAAAGCGTGGGCCGGTGCAAGATATGCAAGATGCAGTTGCAGTTGGATTGAAGGAGTTAGAAACTCTGGCTCAGTACGCATCAAATGAGTCCGCTCGATTGACTCTGGTGATCGATCAATTGCCTACGGAATCTCCAGATCGAAAATATATTGAGCAGGTGAGAGGATCGCTGACGGCTCTTGCCAGCGGAGCTCCAATTCTGACACAGACGATTCGTGCAATGCAAGTGGGACGACCTGATCGCGCACTCGCGGATTATTCCGAGACCGCAGAAGTCATCGCTGCAAATAATCGAGATTGGGCGATGCAGCTTGGGTCTTTCTCAAGTTGGCTTTTTCGTCGGGGTACTGATGATGGATCGCCTGCAGTTGTTCGTGAACTTTCGCAGCGTGCGCGTCCGGAGTTGGGTGTGCGGACGCGTGCCTTGCTGCGAACTGTTGATGCACTCGATGTGTTGCCGAGCGATCCGCTGCAAGAAATTTCTACTGGTCTTGCGATTGGCGGAGGCGTTGTTGTCGAATCTCCAAATGGGATTGTTTTTCTGCCAGACAGTGCTTTGGCGATCAACGCAGCTGACCAAGGAGCGACTGTTCGATTTGATCGGCGATATCGAATGGAGCAATTGATTGACGGCGCAATTCGCAGCATCTTGGATGATCAGAAGCCTGAGGTGATCGTGGTACACGCCGAAGATCGTTCGATGTTGGTTTCAGCGGCGGATGGATTTGATTGCACTGCCATGAGTGATGCGTGCCGAGCAGCGCGAATCAGCGTGCGCGAATGGAGGATCACTGCTGAACCTCGACCGATTGTCACAGGTCGCACAGTTTGGATGATCATTCCAACAAGAACGGTTGCGGTCGAGAGAGATGCTCGCGAGAGAGCATTGTTGGAAGCGATCGGAGGGTTGGTGACAGCAGGCGAACCGCTGTTTTATTCACTTG
>CAMDEL010000158.1 GCA_945896765.1 Singulisphaera sp. GP187 | reverse complement strand
AGTCCTTCAAGAATTGCGACATCGTGCGCAAAGAATCTTGCGTGAGATGGAAGATCTTTGGAATCTGCAGTATCCACGCTCGGCGTATCGACACCAACAAGCCTCACTCCTGCATCTGCGAGCCAATCAACAAACGCAGGATCGAGCGCGAGAAAATCTGTCGACCAAGCATCAGGATTTGGATAAGACCCCGTCGCAATCAATAATCGTGCAACAGAAGGCACCCACTTCTCTGCCACATCAAGATCGGCTCGACCAAATCGCTTGATCACGCCAACTCGATCCGCTCGGACACGAACAACTTCGCATGGCCCCCAGTATAAATGGAGAGGCTGCTGTTCCATGGTGCGACCATTCAATCCATAGTGACTCGGCGCATCGGCGTGCGATCCAAGATGAACTGTTGTTCGAAGCGCACTCAGCGTTATTGCATCTCCGCGCTTCATATCGAATGCAACTTCACGCGTCGGAGAAACATCTCCTGGAAACACTGCAAGACGCGGTGAAATGCGCGGCGAAATATCGAAGATTTCTCCATGCGCACCCATCGTTCAACTCTGCATCGCCGTTCGACCACCATCGACCGGAAGATTGACGCCAGTGAGATAACTCGCTGCTGGCGAAGCCAAGAAAAGTGCGACTGATGCAATCTCACTTGCCTCGCCGAGTCGTGCCATCGGAATCGTTGCGATCGCACCGCGTTCAATCTCATCGATGCTCGATCCAGATCGAGATGCACGACCTTTGAAAATCGCATCAAGCCTTGCAGTCTTTGTGAATCCCGGCAAGATCGTGTTGACGGTGATACCAAGTGGCGCAAGTTCGCCAGCAAGTGACCGTGCCCAATTCGCAACTGCCGCACGAATTGTGTTGGAAACTCCAAGCCCACGAATGGGCGTTAAGACAGATGTGCTGGTGATGTTGATGATCCGTCCATACTTTGCATCGCGCATTCCTGGAGCGCACGCTTGCACAATCGCTTGACCCGTCAACACATGTTGTTCGAATGCGCGCGCGAAATCTTCTGGCTTGGAATCAATTGCGGGACCTGGCGCTGGACCACCAGTGTTATGCAGGACGATATGCACCACACCATGCGCAGCAACATGTGCGTCAACTGCGACTCCAACTGCACGCCAATCTGCATAATCCACCAACAAGATTCGATGCGTTTGCGAAGATCCGCACGGTGACGGAAGTTCTGCGAGCACCTTCTTCAGTCCATCGGGATTTCGCCCAACGAGGGTCACAGATGCGCCAGCATTTGCGAAGGCTTCCGCGCACGCGCGCCCAATGCCTTGCGTTGCACCACCAACAAGAGCGTGACGCGAATGAAGTGAGAAGTGATTTGAATCGTTGCTGCTGTTCATGTGCGAGAGATTATCGCACTGCGCCGAGTCAGGAATGTCGCGCCTAAAACCGTTGACAATGCGGCGAGTCCCATCAAGGAAAAATAGGTCGATTGCGCACGACCATGCACCGCATCAAGCGCATCCTTCGCAAGCGAAGTCGCAGAAGCATCATGAGCAACGACAGCTGTCCAGTATTGTGCCGATGCGTCGCTCAATTGGAATCCCAGTTGTACCGAAACGAATGCGCACCAAATGGCAGCGGCAAGCACCACAAGCACGCCTCTGTGCAGCCAAAGCATCGATCCCACTTGCTGCGACTTCAAGGGCCGACCTCCGATCAACGAAGCGAGAATTGCGGGCAAGAAAATACTTGTGATGTTGATTACTTCGAATGGCATTCGTGTGATTTGCCCACCAACATATCTCGAGAGAAGTGCGGGCTCAATAGTCGCCAGCGCAGGATCGATCAGACTCGTCACTCCTACTTGCTTCATCGCAACGAATGTCCATCCCGCATACGCGCCAACGACTACAAGGACAGTAGTCCATGCGGAAGCGATTGCGATAAAAAATGCGAGTCGTATCAATTGAGTACTTTACTGAACCATTTCAGTCATCGATCTAGACATATCAGGTACTTGACCTTGCATCGTGTTCATCTGCGCCTGCATTTGTTGGCGTTGCTTCATCATCGCTGACATCAACTGTTGATTTTCAGCGGCTGTTTGTGGAGCACGAGTCACCGCCATACCTTGCGGAGTCTGCACGATGAAATTTCCACCGTTTGTCCCAGCATTTGCGCCCGCACCCTGCGCTGTCATTGGAGCGCCATACGGCGTATTTGGAGTCGAAATTCCAGGGACAGCGCTCGTTCGAGTCAGCGTCAATTTCACCGATCCCGCAGGTTGATCGTCGATCTGAAATTGCGTGTTCCAAGTGATCGAACCATCAAATCCAAACATAAATGTTGTTGATATCGAACGCTGCTTGCCGTCGACAGTTGTCAAAGGATTCGATGTCACAAATGTCAACGCACGCGCAGCATCATCATTCATCCCTGCCGAAAGAAACATCGATCGATCGCCGTTGGTGATTTCGCTGCGCGTAAATCCAACTCCAGGAGTGAATCCCATCAAATCAATTGATTGCAACGCAGCGCCATCTGCATTCCACAGCACATGATCTCCCGATAGAAAATTTCCGCCAAGGATCCAACCGAACTGAGACTCGCCGCGAAATGGTCCGCTTGTTTTTCCGTCAGCAGAAGTTGCGACACCTTGCACATCCCAAATTCCAACAAATTGAGTGAACAACGCCAAGGCTTGCGCATCATCTGCGCCAGCTGGAGTGATCGGCCCAGTGGGCGCGGGCGCGGTTGGTGCAGTTGATTGAATCGCAGTTGGAGTCGCTGCAGAAGTCCCAGCCGGCGGTGATTGACCCTGCGAAGAAGCTGCGAAAACACAGACAAGTGCTGCACTTGCAGCGATACCAAATGCGACACCTGCAACAAACGGATTTGAATTCTTGATCATGAACGAGAGTTTACCGAAGTGGGAAATGTGCGGTATCGCACTCCCGCTTCCGCGAATAACTCGCACGCCAAATCATGTGATCGCTTCCAATGCTCATCGCCTTCACCGACAACTTCGTATGTCACAACTTCGACAAGCCCTGCTTGAATGATCGCCAGCGAACACTGCACGCAAGGACTGAAGGTGGCATACATCGTGCATCCGACTGGACTGACTCCGTTGCGCGCGCACTGCACAATCGCATTCAGTTCGGCGTGACAAATCAAGTCATATTTCACAGGTCGCTGAAGTCGTTGGGGATGGTCTGCGATCCCTTGCGGTAATCCATTGAATCCAGTACTGATGATCTGCTTCGATGGCGAGACGATCACTGCGCCAACTCCGCGCGATGGATCCTTGCTCCAAGTTGCGATTCGCCCGGCGAGTTCGAGAAATCGTATATGCCAGTGATCGGATAGTTGTTTCGTCATTTTATATCGTTCTGCTCAACTTGTCCGCTTCAACTCTATTCCATGCAAATTCATCAACGGACTCTTGAGCCATCCACCAGTCCTCACTTCGATGATCGCACGTCCAATCGCTTCCACATGAATCGATCCAATGCCAACACTCTTGAAATCAGACCAATCCGCGGTTGCTTCGGTCTTGCCTTTGAGAGTCGTTTCTCCAAAGGTCACTTCGAATTCTTGCCCAGCACAATCTTCCGCACACGATTGAATGATTGTTACGGCATAATCGCCAGGCTTGGTGAATTCGACCAACCATCTTGCAGAGTCATTCGAATCAACCCAGGCATCCAACGTACTCGGCGTGTCCTCAGCCTGCGTGAAGCGCAACGTCGCGCCAATAATTTCCGCACTATTTGCATCAAGGCGAATGAGTGGTCCATCTTGAAGTATCGCGATTCCTGACATCAGCGGATCTTCGATCGGCAATGGTTCGGTTCGATCTTTCGCTTGCGACATCAATCGGTCAATTGCGCTTTTCACAACAGCGGATGAGAGTGCGTATGACTTTGTGCGATCGACACGCGCAATATTCACGCCAACAATGTTGCCGTTCAAATCGACAAGTGGCCCGCCAATCTGATCGCTGCGCAGTGTTGTGTCGTGCTGAATGACTGGCCCAAATCCACTTGTGCGCTTACTTGCAGGGAAATCTGGAGTGGACGGCGGTGGACCAAATTCCCTCGGCCGCGCTGCGAGTCGCACTCGAATGACTTCTTCCTGATCATCTTTTGTTCGAATGACTTCGATCACTTCGCCAGCCGCGTGCTTTCGTACGGCCTCGCCGAGATCAGCTTGTGTTGCGACCAAGATTCCCGCGATGCGCGTTACAAAATCGCCAACACGAAGTCCCGCACGTCCCGCCGGCATTCCTGGAGGGACCTGCATCAAGATGACTCCACTGCGATCGCCATGCTGGCTTCGCTCTTCTGGACTCGATTC
>CAMDEL010000157.1 GCA_945896765.1 Singulisphaera sp. GP187 | reverse complement strand
GCGGCGAGTTTTAATGCTGCGCTGAAAATCGATCCGCGTTCTGCACGCCCTCTGCGAGAAAATGGCTTGCGTAGTGAAGTGCCAGTGTGGGGAGTCCGTGCGGATGGTTGCCGCGAACGACTGGATGCGGCTGAAGCGCAACGCCGTTTCGAAAATGGATTTCCGCTTCTTCCAAGGGCATTTCTCGCATCGGGACTGATGCGCCTGACTTGTGATCTATTTTTTCATGGAACGGGTGGAGTGCGATACGAACGCGTTGGCGATCGTTGGTGGCGAGATTTTCTCGACATCGAATTGCCTGAATTCGGTTCTGCAACAGCGACTGTCGTTCCATTTGCAAGCGACCTTGGAATACATTTCGATACCAACGCACTGCAGCAACCATCATGGCGGCAAGCATGGTGGGATCCAACACGACTTGATCGAGACAATGAAGAATCGCTGGTAAAGATTGAACCAAATCGTGTCGCCCTCCTGCAGGAGATTCAAGACGCTCCACGCAAATCAACCCAACGCCGCGCTGCATATCGAGCGCTCTGCGATCACATCAACGCGTTGCGCAAAACCAAAAGTGCAGAATTGACATCGCTCGAAAGCGGAGAAAAGCAGAGCAAGTCCATTCGTGCACAAATCGCACTTGCCAACGATCGAACATGGCCATTTGTGTTGATGAGAGAAGCAACCATCGATTCGATGGCGAATTCCATTCGCAATCACATCGGTCAACGTTGATCAGGATTGCAACGCAACGTCAGTGTGGGAATCCACTGGATTGAGTGGATCTGGCCGATACATTCTTGAATCCAAACTCCAGATGCGCTCGGTGAATTCGGCATTCCCCGCATGCAATCGTTCGCGTGCTACTGCATGAATGGAAATGGTTGTTTTCGCTTCAAGATTATCCAGGAGCGCAACGAAAATAGCTTCTGGAGTCGAAGGCAACTTTGCCGCGCCATGTTCCAATTGTCCATGATGCGAAATCAGAATGTGCTGAAGAACCGTCACAACTTCGTTTGAAAGCCGAATGCCGCTGCTGCGAGCAGCCAATGCCGCTTTCAGTTGCAACCAAATTGCGCCACGCACCAGATGTCCAATCAATTGACCATCCATTGTGTAATTGAAACCTTTTTCCCATTCCAGTTCGACGGTCTTGCCAAGATCATGCAGGAAAAGGCCAAGCAAAACGATGTCTCGATTCAACTCTGGATAGAGCGGCAGCATGCGATCCGCAAGATGCATCAGTTGGTTCGTGTGTTCGAGCAATCCACCGATCCATGCATGATGCACATTCGTTGCGGCGGGCGCGTGACGAAATGCTGCCATCATTGGTTCGTCTGTCAGGTATGCGTCGGCAAGAGCACGCATGCCAGGATCGTTCATTGAATGCAGAAGTGTGCTCACTCCGCTGAACATCTCAGCGATATTTTTGCGGGTCGTTGGCAAGAGGGATACCAAGTCTTCAGCACTCACCTCAACGCCTTGAATCTGATCGAGAACAATTTGATTCTGACCGTTATAAAGTTCGACGCGACCGACGACTCGTGCATATCCAGTTGCGCTCACATCTTGCAAATTCGATTCTTCGAATGTCCACTTTCGTGCTGCAGCTTCGCCAGTCGCATCTCGGATAAGCGCCTTGAAGTAGCACTTTCCCCCTCGAGTCACAGCTGTTTGCGGATTGACGAGGCTATAAATCCCATCGACAAATGCGCCGACTTTAAGATCTCGAACATTGATGTGCGGTTGTGAATTCATAGCGTGTCCTTTCGATAGGGATGAGTCTATAGCCGAGTCTGCTTTGTATGTTCGAAAACAGTTTTATCCATTCGTTCGTAAATCATCTAGGACACTCGGGATTTCATCGCAGAGTTCTGTGGCAAGCAAGCCAGCTTCGCCGAGACGTGCGCTCCACGATCGGGCTGCGAGTCCGTGAATTGCGACTCCGAATCTTGCGCAGTCAAAGAGAGACATGCAATGTGGTGGACGCACAAATTGCGCAGCGATTGATCCAATAATTCCAGCGAGTGCATCGCCAGTTCCACCAGTCGCAAGCGCTGCGTTTCCGGCGCGCGCGGACCATTGATGCACACCATCGCTGACCACCGTTCGTGCGCCTTTGAGAACAACAACGCATCCAATTCTTCCCGCAAGCGCAGCTGCAGCTGCACCACGACGAGCCTCATCTGTAGCCGCAGTCGGATCGAGATCGAGTGATTCCGCCAAGCGTTGGTACTCACCAGGATGCGGAGTCAGTATCACCGAAGCATCGCGAATGTCTCGAGGAAAATCAGTTAAACGAGAGAGCGCGTTGAGACCATCTGCATCAATGATCAGCGGACCACGGACGTGGCTCAACATGCGCACAACGATTTGATCGATCGCAAATCCATCACCAAGCGCAGGACCGAGGACGACCGATTGAACACGATTCAGAATGGGATCGAGCAATTCTGCGCATTCGCAAGGAAGAAGCGCTCCATGCGAATCAATAGGAAGCGCATGTGCTGTTGCGCTTTCCAAAGCGACGAGTGCTGATGCGGCAAGCGGTTCTGGAACAGCCAACTCCGCAAGTCCGCAACCCGTTCGTAGAGCAGCACGAGCTGCGATAACAGGTCCACCAAGCATCACTCTAGGAAGCTTTGCGCAACCACCGATGACGAGAACTGTTCCAAATGTTCCTTTATGACCACGCGCATCTCGCGCAGGAAGTGCGGGACATGGCGATGTGTCGTGGCCACATTCTGCTTCGATACGCTCATCGATCGACATGAACAACCTCGATAGAAACATTTCCCATTGTCGACAGCAAGTTGGAGAAATCTGCGTCGAGTTGCGCATCGTCCTGTGCGCTTGTCGCCAACAGTAGATGGCCTGGATGAAAGGAGCGTGAAGAAAGCGTCGCATCCAGATCGATCCATGCACCATCTACCTGCGCCTGAGTCCACATATGCCAAGCGAAAACCTCTCGTTTTCCTGCGAATTCTTCGGCATAAACCATACCGCTTGCAACCCGCGAAGGAATGCCTTGCGCTCGAAGCAATGCAGCTAAGAGAACCGCGTGCTCGGAACAATCTCCAGCTTTCGATTGAGCGACTGCACTTGCTCCTGCAAAAGCAGTTGCGAGATCTTTGTGAATAATGAATCGCATGACGAATGCACGAAGCGCTTCGGCACGATCTGCAACTGGAGAAGTTTCATTCAGCCGAGCAGATTTCACTGCCCGAAGAGCGAGAGCGATTACAGCAGGATCCTTTGCATCGATCAAGATGCTTGATGCGAGATATCGAGCGTCGGCAAGTTCCTCTGCCGTCACGGGCGAAGTGCGACCGACCTCGACATCGACGAAAAGTCCCCCAGCTGGATTCGTTTCGAAACGCTGCGCGCCAGATGCAGGGAATACAAGTGCATCTCCATTGGTTGAACGCACCGCAATTTTTGCGTGGCGCGCAGTCAACAATTCTGGCGAAGGCTTCGCGAGCGAGACCATGCTGCGATCGATGAGATCAACTCCGCCAGTTGCGCTCAATCGTTTCGCTTGAGATTCACTACATCGCAGCGCAATCATGTCGCCAATCGCCATTTTTGTGCGCGAAATGATGACGTCGCCATCGGCATCAACATCTTCCTCCGTTGGCATCGGCACAGCGCTATTCGTGGTGAGCCAACGAATTGTTTTCTTCGCTTCACCTTCTCCCATTCGCTTTGAGACCATATCGACGATTCGCAATCCACTCGATGGATCGACTGTGCGATAGGTGATTTCCGTAGCCCCATCCTTGCGGCGCGCGTTGATATTGCGTTCCACCTGCGCTGGAGTCCACCAAATGCCTTCGGGAGATGGCATCTTGCGCGACAATGTGCGGCCGCCCGCTGTTTCATCAACTGCGACTTCTGTTTTAGAAAAGCGATAGATCGTGCGCGAAACTTCTGATCCAGATTCCTGCTGGACTTCGCATTCGATTGGTGTTCCATCGGATGATTCGGTAAATTTCCAGCCGACTCGAACGGTTGTCGATGCGCCTGCTCTGCCCAAGGTCAGGTGAATGTCGTTGCTGGTTTGAATGCGATCGCCAAGAACTTCGAACTTTTCATGCATCCACCCACATTTTGTGCCGGCAATCGAAACGGCGAACCAGGAATCACGGAGGGAATTTTGCCCAGAAAATTGCCCAGAAACTTGCCCAGAAACTTGGCCAGTTTTTTGCGTCTGAACTGTTTGCGTTTTTCCATCTTCTGCAAATGCAATCGAAGAAACCACAACCGCGCAGAGCGCGATCATGATTGCAATCCATCGCTCAAGTCGCGGCATCTGCAGAACCCTCGGGGCGCATCA
>CAMDEL010000156.1 GCA_945896765.1 Singulisphaera sp. GP187 | reverse complement strand
GTTGGTTGGTTTGACTTGTTTTGTGCTTCATTTGTGTCGGTTTCGTATTGGGCCCATCGTCTAGCCTGGTCCAGGACACCTCCCTTTCAAGGAGGACACATGGGTTCGAATCCCATTGGGCTCATTATTCGGTTTCTGCTTCGGTTTCTGTCTCGGCTAATCTTGCATGTTTTTGGTTTTTTGCCCTTGGGTGCGTTATTCCCCGCAACAATTATTGCGTTTCGTAGCAAAAAAATTGCTTTTCAGTAAAACTGAGGTAAGTTTCAAGACCTTATGTATTTCCCACGCAACCATTTATCGTTCGTGATCGCTGTCTTGTGCAGTGCACACTCTGCTTCCGCCGCTGTTCGTTATGTCGATGCAACGCTTGCCTCAGGATTGAACAACGGCACATCATGGGCCGATGCGTATCAAGGATCAACAGCAGTTGTGACCGCGCTTGCTGCAAGCGTTTCTGGAGATCAGATTTGGGTGAAGGCAGGAACATATAAGCCAACGACGACAACAACGCGAACCATCTGGCACACGATGAAGTCTGGTGTTGCGTTGTATGGAGGATTCGCAGGCACCGAGACAATGGTGAGTGAGCGAAATTTCACAGCGAATGTCACCAAACTTACTGGCGATTTATTAGGCAACGATAATGGGACTGTTTCCACAATGGGCGACAACTCATATCACGTAGTTGTTGCAAGCAGTGTTGCGAACACAGCAATCCTTGATGGATTCACAATCGTCGGTGGATATGCCAACGGCGCAACAGCATCAAACTATGACAAGGGCGGCGGCATTCTGATTCTCACAAGTGGAAATCCGACCGTTCGAAATTGCAAATTCATCGGAAATCGTTGCACATTTGGTGGAGGTGCGGGATATATCTTTGGAGCAAACGGAACATTCCAATGGTGCGAATTCACAGACAACGTCGGTGGGTCTTATGGTGGAGCATTCGATACAAATGGAACCACGGTCACTTGGGAAGGTTGCACATTCACAAATAATTCAGCTTCGCGTGCTGGTGCGATCGAGTCGTATGGAAGTTCGCAGACCAGAATTACAAATTGTGTTTTTCGTTTGAACAAAGCGACAACTACGAATTCTGGCGGTGCGATTTGGGCTGGAACATCTTCGACTGTAACTGTTCGTGATTCGACTTTCGTTGGCAACACGACAACCGCAACATCTGGCGCTGGTTTTTACAACACAAGCGGATCAAGCACATTGGCCAACTGCATTTTCTGGGGTAACACAGGCTCGGGTAGTGCAACTGCGAATAATCAAATCACCGCTGCGGGAGGGACAAATACCGTCAGTTATTCCCTCGTTCAAGGCGGAGCAACAGGAACTGGCAACGTGAACGTCGATCCACTTTTCGTCAATCTTGCAACTGGCGATCTTCACTTGCAGGCAACATCTCCCGCAATCGATGCGGGTAGCAATTCCTTGATTCCTGCAGGGATTACTGTCGATCGCGATGGGCTCACTCGTCGCTTCGATATCACAACAGTGGTCGATACAGGAGTTGGTCCAGCGCCAGTTGTCGATATGGGCGCATACGAAGTTCAAGGTCCGCCACCGCCACCACCATGCCCTGCGGATTTGAATCACGATCAAATAGTCAGCGGCCCTGATCTTGCGATTCTGCTTTCAGCTTGGGGAACCGCAGGAGGCGATGTGAACGGCGATGGCTATACCGATGGTGGCGACCTGGCCGAAGTGCTTTCAGGTTGGGGTCAGTGTCCTCTATAAGATTTCTACTCGAAGAGTGATCCAATTCTGTTTCTGCAGAGTGTGCGAAAGCGCCGTCGATGCCTTCGCTAACATCACCCATAAGGTGATGGCGTGAATCTTTTTCAAGACGCAGTAACGCAAAGCACTCGAGATTGGCCGAGCGAGCGATTCGAATTGCTCTGGCAACAAGTCGTTGTCGCTGCGCCAACTGGGCCATTCACAATTGAACAAGTCGCGACAATGCCAGTGATCACACGTCCTGATTGGGGGAATGTTCCCGCAAGTGCGTGGGTACAGATCACTGGAAAATTGGAACAGCGAACACCGATGGGATCTGTGCATCCCGACGGAGAAGAATGGTTCGTGCGAACGAGCGAAGGAAATCCAATCGCGGTCTATGTGATGACGCAGTCGCAGTATCCAGTGGGATCGCTCGTTTCAATCATTGGGCGAGATGCTGGAACAATTCGTTTGGCAGATCGTCAAGGAACACTGCGCGAATATCCTGCGGTGATTGGTCGTCCAATTGAACGCTCGGCAGCGCGCGAAATGCAAGTCGCATCAAAGGGAGCCAGTGTTGGATTTCCCGTCGGACTGATCGCAATTTTCGCTGTAATTGTGCTGCTTGGCGCATGGTTCGGCGTTCGTGTGATGGCGAAGCGTTCGTCAAGTATGGGTGCGAATCGAATTCGCGCCGTTGCGGATCGAGCTCGCGAGCGCGCAGGATTCGCAGTAACAAACTCTGCATCGACATCTGCATCAAAACCCCTTTCATCAAAGAGTGAGAATTCATGACACGCGAACTTGTTCAGCGCATGGGAAACGAAACCGCTCCAGTGATCATCGGTAGTGGAATACTCGCTTCGATTGCACAACACATTCGTCGAGCAAATGCTGGTAAGAATCCATCGAAGATTCTGATTGTCTTGGATGAAGCTGTTGCAACAACTTGGGCATCAGTTGTTGAGCAGTCGTTGAAGAACGATGCGGCGATGGGCGCAGAGATTTCACGGGTTTCCATTGTTGCGACAGAGCCCAACAAGTCCGCTCAATCGTGGGCGAAAGTTATGGATGCAGCCGTACGCGCGGATCTGGATCGACAAGGATTGATCGTTGCAATTGGTGGGGGAATTGTCACGGATATCGCAGGATTCTGCGCCGCAACATATCTGCGCGGAATTCCTTGGGTCGCAGTGCCAACGACTCTTCTGGGCATGGTCGATGCTGCGATTGGGGGAAAGACTGGAATGAATCTTCCGCTGGCCGAAGCTCTGGGAGAGAAACACTGGGGGAAAAATCTTGCCGGTGCATTCTGGCCTCCGTCGGCAGTCGTCGCTGATTCGCAAACGCTGACTTCATTGCCTCCTCGAATCTTTCGGGCGGGACTTGCAGAATGTCTCAAGCATTCAATGTTGGTGGATGCATCGATCGAGCCACTGCTGGCTTCAGCGTTGACGATTTACACCAGCAGCGAGCCCGTGGATCAATGGAAAATGATCGATTTGATTGCGCGCTCTGCGGCGGTCAAGTTGGACATCGTCGCGGCCGATCCTCGCGAAGCCAATCAGCGAATGCTGTTGAACCTCGGTCACACCTTTGCTCACGCTATTGAATCACAATTCTCAAGCGAGTTGCTCCACGGAGAAGCCGTCGCATTGGGGCTCGTCGCCGCCGCCGCGGCCTCTGCCGCATCTGGTCGAATGACAGTCGCTGGGGCCGCAAGCGTCCGAGATCGAGTCGCAACGCTTGGCTTTCAAGTCAAGTTGCCGCAGTTGGCAACCGTCGAAACACTCGAAAAAGCCGCAGGATTCGACAAAAAAAGGCTTGGCGGAGCGCTGACGCTCATTTTGCCAAAGACAGGCGGTGGCGCTGACATCGTTCGCCAAGCTGATCCAGAATTGCTGCGCATCGGATTGCGATCGATCGGCGCAGTCGACGCGGAGTGAGAGTTGCCACAGATTGGAATTTGACTTGCTTCATAACTGCCTCAGACTTCAAGAGAAGTGGGCAAGACTGTCGATCTTGAGGCAAGATGCGTGTGATTGCAATCGTGAATCAGAAAGGTGGCAGTGGCAAGACCACGACGGCGGTCAACCTTGCCGCGGTTCTCGCTGCACGCAAACAGCGAACGCTCTTGGTCGACCTCGATCCGCAAGGCCACTGTGGACTTGCTTTGGGTGTTCCCGCAGCTCGAATTGAGGTGGGAATTGAAGATGCACTTCGACAAGGAAGTGGCACAGCGCTTTTGGACGACGGACTATTTTGGGAGCCCGCGCCCGGCTTGGTCTTGGCTCCATGCACAGTCAACTTAGCGCTGCTCGAAGCGCCTGACGGTCCGCTGCAAAATTCGCCAGATCGAGATCGTCGACTTGCAGGACTTCTTGATCGAGTCGCTCCACGATTTGAATGGTGCATCATCGACTGTCCTCCTCACATCGGACTTCTTGTCTTTAATGCACTTCGCGCTTGTGACGAAGTGATCATTCCCATCGAAACGGGATACTTCGCATTTCGTGCAGCTGAACGGCAAGTGTCAACAATCCGAGCCGTCGCAGACAAACTTCAAAGGCCAATTGCAATTCGAGTTCTCCCAACCTTAGTGCGTCAAGAATCCCGCATTTCACAGGACATTTTAGC
>CAMDEL010000155.1 GCA_945896765.1 Singulisphaera sp. GP187 | reverse complement strand
TTGGAGAGTTTGGTGCACAACCGACTGTTCATTCTGTTCAAGTGAATGGCGTTCGTCTCACGCCCGAATGGATCTCATCGAAGATCGCCTCAGTCGCCAATCCAACAACCGACTCTGATCTCGTTGATCTTGTTCTATTGGCATTCGCTGCAAATAATAAAACGATGGAGCCAGAGATGGAGGCCGCCGCATGGAAGGTAGTTGCGGAAGGATTTTCAAAGCTCTCTCCCGAGGCCCAGAGTTGGGTGTTGCTCGTCGGTCCGCACGAAGCGCCTGGATTTGAGCCTGTTCTTGACATGGCGCGTGCGACGACATCCGTCGACGTTCGTGCTTCATATCTGATGGGCTATTGCTCAACACAAGATGACGGGCAACTTGCCGCAGCGTTGCGCACAGATGATCGGTTCTTGCGATTGATTGTCGAAGTGCTCGCTTCGAGATTTCAGCGAGAAGCGATTCGAGCTGACGAGATGATGATCGGCGCAACTTTGGGCGCAGCGATCGGTACCGTAGAGAAGATAAAACAAGAACAGAAAGCGCTTCAGGACAAAGCGGGCAAATAGTTTGCATTCGCCAGCATGACTTCTCAATCAAAGAAAGTATTGCGTGCAGTTGGATTTGTTGTTGGTGTTGCGCTATTGGGCGCAGCTATCGCCGCAATCGTACGAAGCGCACCAACACTGGATCAACTTCGCGCAGTCATCGCTCGACCCGATGGATGGTTGATCGCTTGGGCTGTTGCGGCAACGATTGGAAATCTCGTTGGCGCGAGCGGAATGTTTTATGCTCTCGTTCGCTCATTTGGACGAATCGGTTTTTTCGAAATGGGGAAGTTGATCGCCGCATCTTCGGTGCTCAATTATTTGCCGATGCGTCCTGGGTTGGTCGGTCGCGTTGTCCATCAAGAAGTTGTCAACGCAATACCAATGCGCAGGTCCGTGCTTTCAATCGTGGAAGCTGCGGTGATTTGCGCCGTGACTGTGCTTTGGCTGGCAATCGCAGTGGCGATGATTCGTTTCACTTCGGCGCGCGCGGTTGGTGCAATCATCGCGGCGCTGCCGATTTTTTGTGGGCTTGCATATTTGATGCCAGATCATCTTCTCTGGCGCAGATTTCTCGAGGCAATTTTCTGGCGATGGATCGATCTCTTGTCGTGGGCAGCGCGATACGCAGCAGTCTTTGCGATGCTTGGCGTGGACTTATCGCCGGAGAGCGCTGCGTCGGCAGCTTGTATCGCGGCGGCTGCGAACATGATCCCATTCTTAGGAAACGGTCTTGGGGTGCGAGAGTGGGCGATCGGACTTGCAGGGCCAGCGCTTGCAACATGGACGACGGATACGGGGCTTGCAGCAGAGTTGATCAATCGCTGCCTCGATTTAGTGGTTGTCGTGCCGCTTGGATTCAGCGTCATGCCGGGAATAGCGAAACGCATTCGCAATACAAGTCGAGGAAAAACATCTCCAGATATGGAAAGTAAGATCGGATCATGAACAAATCTGAACTCGCACACCGTATCGCTTCAGCCGCACTTCTGCGCGGAACATTCACTCTTCGCAGTGGTCGAACAAGCAATTTTTATCTCGACAAATATCTTTTCAGCACTCAGCCTGATGTGTTGGCGGAACTTGGCAAAATGTTTGCCGCATCGATCGCCAAAGGAACGACTCGTCTTGCAGGCGCGGAACTCGGTGGGATCCCACTTGTCAGCGCAGCAAGTATGGCAAGCGGGTTGCCCTGTGTTTTCATTCGAAATCAGAAAAAGGAGTATGGCACCGCCAAGCAACTTGAAGGCGTCTTGGTTGCTGGCGATAAGGTTGTGATCGTCGAAGATGTCGCGACGACAGGCGGTCAAGCGCTCGAAGCTGCGAAGGTCATTCAAGATCTTGGTGGCGTGGTTACGCACATCATTGCGACCATCGATCGTATGGAAGGCGCGCGAGAAAATATCGAAGCCGCCGGCATTGCGTTCGAGAGTTTATTCACGGTGAAAGAACTGATGCCAAATGGGTGACGCGCTCGACTTGGCTGTCGTCGTGACGACATTCAACAGTATGCGCACGATCGAGCGCTGCCTGAGAAGCGTGAAGGGGTTGGCGAAAGATATTTATGTCGTTGATAGCGGCAGCACCGATGGCACAGTCGAACTTTGCAAAGAGCAAGGTGCTCATGTCGTACATCAAGCGTGGCAGGGATTTGCAAAGCAGAAGGCGTTTGCGCTTTCGCTCGCCACGACGCAAGCGTGGGTATTGGTTCTCGATAGTGACGAAAGTCTCGAGGCTGATTTGCAATCTGGATTGCGAGACGCGATCACTCGCGCCACGCCTCAGACGAGAGCCATCGAAATCAATCGCAAGATGTGGTACGTCGGTGGCTGGATCAACCATGTTGGGTTTCCTGATTGGGTGGTGCGTTGTGGTCGGCGCAGCGCACTCAGGATGATTGATCGGTCTGTGCATGAATGCTTTCAAGCCGATGGATTGACTGTGCGTGCGCAAGGAATTTGCCGTCACGATTCTTGGGACGGTTTCTGCGATGCGCTCGATCGAGGGGCGAAGTACGCGAAACTCTCTGCTTCGCAGCGTCAGCCAAGCAAGTTTCCAGTGATTTCTGCGACCTGCAGCATTCTTGCGATCATCTTCAAGCAGGGGATCATGCGCCGAGGATTCCTCGATGGATGGCGCGGCGCTGCTGCGATCGCCGCATATTGCATCGGTCGATTTGCTTCGACAATGGCTGCGTACGAACGAAATCGATAGTCGCTCAACCACCGACGCGACTGCGCAAGTTGTCCAGCACATTCATGAAGTTGATGTACGCGTCGTATGGACTTTCATACGGACTGAAATATTTGTGCACGTCGCCGTCTGACCAATACTTCGTGCACATGTAATACAAGTGGTCGCTTGTGGTCAGCTTGCGCCAATCTTCTAAGACATGTTCGTCGCCTGCTTCGTGCTTGCGCTTGACGGCTTCTTCCAATCGATACAGTTCCGCCGCAGCGTTGTCTTGCAGCGGATTGCCAAGCCACGCGGTGATGTCGCGCTCTGTGTCGGCCCAAGAAATTGGCCGGTCGACGTCGTATTCGCCGACGGGTTGATGGATATCCGCAACTTGCGATGGCGTCAGAAATGTGTTCTGCCCAGGATTCACATCGAATATTTTTTCAGGCATCGCGTCGAGGAATTTGAAAATTCCTGTTTCGGCCCATTGATGTTCGCCGAGCGTTTCGTAATCCATAAACAAGTTGCAGAGAAATCCGTTGCCGTTGATTTGATTCACCCACTTGGCAAATTTTTCCGCAGAGAGCGGCCAATCTGCCCAGTTGCGATCTGAGAATCGAAATGCGATGTCATCCGATAGGCGATAATTTTTCAGCAGCAATTTGACTGCGTTGCATCCCGCAGGAATCGCGCGCGGCGGTGGCGAATAAACAAAGTTTGCAGACCGAGCTGCCAAGAGTCGATCCACGCCTTCACACAAGATTGCCTTGTGCTTTCCAAGCCAAGAGATATGTCCTGCAAGTTCGTTATTAAAGATCAACTCGGTGTTGCGAAAGACGGTTGGCTTCACGCCGAAAATTCTTTGGAGTCGATCTTCTTGATTGGCAATCTGCGCATTGAATTCCTGTTTGGAAAAAAGGAAGGAGAGCGAATGATGGCTTGTCTCACCAATAAATTCGCACGCGCCTGTCTCCTTCAGTTCGCGCATGGTGTCGATCACATCAGGCGCCCACTGTTCCAATTGGTCCAGCACGGTCCCAGAGAAGGAATACGAAACACGAAAGCGCCCTTGATGGCGCTTGACCAAATCCAAAATTTGTTTCGTCGCAGGGCGATAGCATTTATCGGCAACCTTTTTCAGAATCGATGCATTTGCATCATTGTCAAAATAAAACGGGTCGCTATCAAAGACCGAATACTGTCGAAGCCGATAAGGTTGATGAACTTGAAAATAGATACAAACTGCAGTCATGGGATTGGGGAGTCTACGGTCTCACCTGCTATTCTTTGATCCCATATAAAAGGAGCCTTCATGAGCACGAATCCAGTCGTTCCACTTCTCGACCTCAAGCCGCAATACCAATCAATCAAACAGGAGATCGACGAGGCTGTTGCCCGCGTGATTGCCAGTCAGATTTTCATACTTGGTCCGGAAGTCGAGGCCTTTGAAAAGGAAATCGCAGAGTACTGCTCGGTCAAGCATGCCATTGGATGCACGAGTGGGTCAGACGCGATCGTCCTCGCGCTGATGGCGATTGGTGGAAAGCCTGGTGAAGAAGTGCTTTGCCCGTCGTATACATTTTTCGCAACCGGCGGCGCAGTCGCCCGCATCGGAATGAAGCCAGTGTGGGTCGACATCGATCCAGTGAC
>CAMDEL010000154.1 GCA_945896765.1 Singulisphaera sp. GP187 | reverse complement strand
GCGCGCGTGTCCCAGAAATTATTGAATCCCGTGTTGGCGAATGGGCGCGAAATGCGCTTGCGAAACACTCACTCAAGGTCGAAGACATTCGCGGTTGGGCGATTCATCCAGGTGGACCACGAGTCATCGAAGCTGTAATCGCCTCGCTTGCGATCGCTCATGAATCAGGCGATGCAAGCCGCTGCGTTCTTCAAAACTTTGGGAATATGAGCAGCGCAACTTTGCTTTTCATTCTGAGTAAATTGTTTGAACGCAAGATTGCTCGCCCGTGGGTCGGACTCGCATTTGGTCCAGGTCTTGCTGGCGAGATGTTGGTGGTTGAGTAAAAGTCCCAGCACTTTCACCGCAGAGAAGTCCCAAATTTTCGAATCATGATCAGCGGCTTGATCAATAAAAGAATGGCAACCGCAGCAACGGAGGCGATGACCGAATTCAAGCCGCCATCCATGACGCTTATGGCAATACTCCAAACGGCGAGCACGATAGAAATGATTGGTGTCACGGGATAGAACGGCACTCGAAACGGGCGGGGTGCATCCGGCATTGTCTTGCGAAGGACAATCACGGCAGCAACTGACAGTGAAGAAAAAATATTAATGAGCACAGTCAGTAATCCAAGGATGTCATTGAGATTTCCAATCGCAAGGGATGCCAGACTTGCGACCGTGAGCACAATGAGCGCTCGCATCGGCACACCGTTGGCAAGTCGAACGCCTATCCATGCAGGTATCTCTCGCGAATGCGCCATAGATTCGATGATGCGTGCGCCAGTGATAATCCCTGAAACCATCGTTGAAAAAAAGAGTAGTGCGATCACTGCAGCCATCGCATTGCCAACGGCAGTGCCAAAGAGCAATCGAGCAGCGACCCCACCAATAGCTTGCATTGGTGTTCCGTCAGCATCGAGCATTGCGGCCGGATCAATGACACGCAGATAAACAATATTCACGCCGATATAAATCGCAAATACAAGCACGATTGCTGTGATGATCGAAAGCGGAACATTACGGCCTGGTCGCTTCATGTCGCCTGCAATATCTGCGCCAGCTGCCCACCCGAGATATGCGAAACTGACGGTGAGAGTCGCGCTTGCGACTGCGGCAGAAATCATGCCTGGATGCGTGACAGTTTCAGAGAGTGCGGGCGCGGCCATGCGCGAACTGATCGGCCAGAGAAGTCCTGCAAATACAAAGAGTGCGACAAATCCAAATTTGACAAATGAAAGCGCAGTGTTGAAACGATATCCAGCATGAAGTCCGAAGATCTGCGAAACGAATGCCGCGACGATGGCGAGTGATGCAATCAAGCCGATCGGGACTGGCGCCGGAAGGAGTTGATTGACATATTGACCAAGTAGTAAACCGATGACAGCAAGTGATAAAAAGTAGCCGCAGAAAATAGAAACCATTGCGACCAGATATCCGATTGTGCCACCGAATGCGCGACGTGCGAATTCGACACTCCCGCCAGAACACGGAATCATCGCGCCAAGTTCCGCAAGCGAGAGGCCGCCACATAAAGCGAGCACGCCGCCGATGATCCAAGCAGCGAGAATGTTCTCAGAGGTGCCAAGTTTCGCACCGAATTGGCCGGTCAGCGAAAAAATCCCGCTCCCGACCATGGAAGCAACGATGATTCCAATAGCGCCGATCGGTCCAACAACACGAAAATCCTGCAGTTCTTTGAATGAGTTTTTCACGGTTGGATGATTTACAAATTAGACTGTATCAATGATCAATCACTTCCTGCAATTCACCCTTGCTCTCTGTTTCGTTCTCTCAACTTTCGCCACCGCTCAAGAAAGTGCGCCGTCGACGCCAAAGAAGGTTGTTGCCGCAAAGATCACCGCAGTTGTTCCTGCTGGAGAAAGCGAGAATTCTAAAACCGCTACCCCTTCAGCATCGCAGCCACTGACGATTGACCAAAACGCTGTAACGATTTACGAAAAGTCAGTTGCTGTGGCACGCGCGTTGAAGGCAATTCAATTGACCACACGAATGACAGCGACTGGAAGAGATTCGGGAATGCTTCCGGCGGAGTTTATGGAGCCAACTAGTTCAATCTGGGATCTTGAAGCAACAGAAGGATCGCCTTGCAAACGAATGCGAATCGAGAGCATCAAGAATGAGAAGCCTGTACGTGTGATTACATTTGATGGAACGCATTCACTTCTGGCCAACGTGCCATCCAAAACTTATATGGAAGAAGGAATGAACTGGTCTTTACTACTGAAATCAGCCGGATCTGGCGTGCCTCAATGGGTTTTTGAAATGCATGCTGAAGAGGCTGCACCTTCCACGATCATTGCCGCAAACATCATCGGAGAGGAAACAATCGATGGACAACCGTGCGATATGGTTCGCATATTGCGTTCAATCGATCTTGGAACTTCCGATGATGGTGATGAAAAACCTTCCACGATGACGATGACTGTCAATCTGTCCATCGCGCGCGCTGATAGTTTCCCGCGCAGACTTTCCCAAAAAATGGCGGTGAATGGAGAAGATCAGATGACGAATCTGGCGGTGTCATATCAGTATTCGAATGTAAAACTCGATCCGGCTCTCGATGCATCAATGTTTGCGACTACTCCGCCTGCGGGCTATGTCAAAGGAGAGAATCCCAAGGATGCGCCTGGTGGCGAACGCGAACAACCACAATTGAAAGCGAAGGTCGGCGAGAAGGCTTTGGATTTCACGCTCACAGGAATTGATGGCGCACAAGTTTCTCTTGAAGGCCTCAAAGGTAAGGTGATCTTGTTGGACTTCTGGGCGACTTGGTGTGGTCCATGCAAACAAGTCATGCCAACGATTCAGAAAATCGCAGACGAATATAAGGACAAGGATGTCGCTGTCTTTGGCGTCAACACCTGGGAACGCGGCGAAGGTGCTGCGCAGAAATATATGGAGTCAAAAGGTTTCACATATCCCTGTCTTCTCGCTGGAGATGAACTCGCGAAGTCTTATGGAGTTCCTGGGATTCCAACACTTCTCGTCATTGGAAAAGACGGCATGATTGTGTTGGCGGAAGTTGGGATGGCTCCAGACGGCGGCAAAGCTCTGCGAGCTGCAATTGATGCAGCGCTGGCAAAGTAAGAATTGTTCCGTGTGCAAGCATTGCCGATTATTTGTCCGCATTTTCTGCGACGGCGATGTCAAACAGTGAAAGTGTTCCACTCACTTCGTTGCACACAACAAGTATTGGTTGTTTGGTTGGACTCGAACTCGCGGGGATCACGAGAAGTCCCTCTGGTCCCAAATCGCCAACATCCGCAAGCTTGTCTGGAACTTTGTCGTCATCCACATCGACAGTCAAATCAATGCTTGTATCGCGTCGATTGAAATAACCAGCAAAGATTGGCTTCGTTGGATTCGTCGCATCCCACATCATCACACCACCAGCTCGTTCCAATCCAACAAAGATTATTCGATGATCGGAAATCATCGCCACGGCAACACCTTCTGGCTCTGGACCGCGCGCATCACTGCGATCATCTTGCGACGAGTTTTCTCGGTTGTCTGCATTAAAAGCAAGGGGCATGCGATCGCGAAGTGTTCGTTCTATTTCGCTTCCAGAATCCCACGTCAATTCAAGTCGCGTTTGTGCTTCGCCAGTTGCTGGCACGATTCGCCAGATACTTGCTGATCGTGCGCCGAAGCAAACAAGATCGTCATAGTCTCCATCTTGATCTGTATCGCCGCATGCTTCACTGACTTCAAGTCGACCTATTGCGTCAGACTTCAATAAATCGCTTTGCGAATGGCCCTCTTCGCCTTCAGCTGAAAGTGGAAATCGAGTTGGATCAAGAGCAGGCTTCGTTTTGTCTTTCGAATTCTTCAATTTCGAAACGCGCTGGGTTTCGTTATAAAACGGATATTCGAATGACTCTCCTTCATTCGCTGTCACCAGATATTCCTGCCCATCGCACTTGAAATACGCAACCGTATCGGGTTGATACATGCCACGAATTGGCCATGGAGAAATTGTTGTTCGGTTTTCTTTGTCGCTCGCATCAAGTCCCACGCCCGCAGCGCTGAAATCTTTCAGCCCAAGCGGCAAGATCGCGGTGATTTTCGCTGCGGCGATGTCAAGCACCGCAAGCGCGTTCGCTTCTTGCAATGTGATGAATGCGCGCGTGCCATCTTCAGAGACGGCGATGTATTCAGGCTCGAGTTGTTGGACAAACGATCGACCAGGCATAGGTGCGTGAACTCCTGCCGCTCGCAATTCTGTGGCGCGTGACTCGAACGCATCGAAACTTGCATTTCGAAGCGTTGCTTTCTCAGCACCCTGCGAGAGATCGATGACGGAGATTGACCCAGCGGGATCTTCGGCGCCATCATCGCTTGGTTCCGCTTCGTTGGCGACGAGTAGCGTCTTGCCATCAGG
>CAMDEL010000153.1 GCA_945896765.1 Singulisphaera sp. GP187 | reverse complement strand
CTGCCAATGTTGCGGCGATTGCCACTGACATCACCAATGCGAATCAAGCGAGCAGTGAAGCTGTCCTGATCGATTCTGCAAAAGGAGCGGCGGCTGCACCTGCAGGAAGCTCTGCAGCTGAGGCTCCCAAGCCTGTGTTGCCGATTTCTAATTGGAAATTTGTTCTTGCCGCCAATGCGAATTACACGGATGCATCAGATAAGCAACTGGACTTTCGTGTGGCGGGAGGCGCGGTCTATGAAATCAAGAATGTTGAAAAGTGGAAGCTTGACGCCGAGTATTTTTTCAAGACCGTCAATGATGCGACCACCGACAACAACTTGCTTGTGACGAGTGTCTATGACAGA
Source organism: Singulisphaera sp. GP187 (assembly GCA_945896765.1). Taxonomy (GTDB): domain Bacteria; phylum Planctomycetota; class Phycisphaerae; order Phycisphaerales; family SM1A02; genus F1-60-MAGs104. The sequence continues at coordinate 4,054 of CAMDEL010000153.1, read as the reverse complement.
GATATCACGGCAACCGATTGGTTATGGTTTTTGAAAGCTCAAGGTCAGGCTTCATCACTCGAAGCGTGGGAAGAGCGTCTCTCAGGCTGGGGTGGAATTGGTTATCGATTTTTCAAAGCTCCACCAATTGCAATTGTCGGCAAGGCTGGATTCGGAGCAACGCACGAATTCGGCGCAGTCAACGAAACATATCCAGAAGGCTATTTAGAACTCGATGGCAAGTGGGACATCACAGAGCGTCAGTCGATTCAAGGAAATGTGTATATCGCTCCAGACTTAAGCGATATCAGTCAATACATAACAATCGCTCGCGCCGAATGGGCTTTGAAAGTCGATCCCGAACTTGGACTTTCACTTGTTGGTGGTCTTCGATTTCAGTATCAATCCAATGTTCCAGCGGGCGAGAATGCAACTGATTTGCGCGTGTACGCCGGTTTAAAAATGGATTTTTGACGGACCATCTATGCAAGTATTCTTGTGATGTCACATTTCACAGGTATACCTTTCAGACTGGAGAATCGCCAATGCTCTTTCGCCAAATCGTCGATACGAATCTTTCGCAGTATGCATATTTGATCGGTTGCCAGAAGACAGGCGAAGCGATTGTGTTCGATCCACAGCGCGATGTTGATCGATATATCGATATTGCATCGCGCGAGAAAATGAAAATTGTTGGTGTTGCCGAGACGCACATTCACGCTGACTTTCTCAGCGGTGCGCGCGAACTTGCCGAACGAGTTGGCGCGTGCGTGTATGTCAGTGCGGAAGGCGGAGCGGATTGGCAATCAAAGTGGGTTGGTCCATACAAGCATGTGCTGCTCCATGATGGTGACATGATTGCGCTTGGCGGAATTTCAATTCGTGCGATGCACACTCCTGGACATACTCCAGAACATATGAGCTATCTCGTTTTCGATCGTGCGACTGGGACGGACGTTCCAATCGGAATGATCAGTGGAGATTTCGTATTCGCTGGCGATCTCGGTCGGCCTGATCTGCTTGAAACTGCGGCGGGGCTTCAAGGCATGTCAGATCAGAGTGCGCACGCTCTCTTTGCAAGCGCGCAGAAGTTTGCGCAGCTTCCAGAATTCTTGCAAGTATGGCCTGGCCACGGCGCGGGCAGTGCATGCGGTAAAGCTCTTGGCGCAGTCCCGCAAACAACTGTGGGATATGAGAAAGCAGTCAGTCCTATTCTGCAATTGCTGCGCAGTGAAGGTGCGTTCGTCAAAGACATTCTTGCAGGTCAGCCTGAACCGCCGCTGTATTTCGCTCGAATGAAAACTTCCAATCGCGAAGGTGTGCCCGTGCTTGGGCAGATTCCCAAACCAGAAATTGTCACCGATTTGAAATCGCACAGGTCGTCTTGGGAGAAGCCAGGAACAGTTGTCGTTGATGCGCGCGCTTGGTCAGCATTTCGCGATGGGCATTTGCCAGGAGCAATTTATGCCCCGCTTGGGAAAATGTTTCCAATGGTTGTTGGCTCATACGTGAAGCCGCAAGAGAAAATTGTTCTTGTTTGCGAACCTTCGATGAGTGACGAGATCATTCGCGATCTCGTGCGCATTGGATATGACCACATCATTGCAGTCGTGCCGCCGACTGTAATTGCAACCGCGACACATCTGGAAAAGACGCCAGAAGTCAGCGTAAAAGAAGCCGCAAACGAATTAGGAAGTTCTTTCATTCTTGATGTGCGCGGCGCAAGCGAGCATGCTCTGGGATGTGTCGAAGGTTCGTGCAATGTTGCATATACAAGATTGAGCACCAAGCTTGCGCAAATTCCAAAGGACAAACGCGTGCTTGTTCACTGCGCGCTTGGCGGACGATCTGCGTGCGCAACGGCAATGTTGCGGCGGCTTGGATATGACGCGTCAAATATCGCCGGTGGTTTCGAAGCATGGAAGCAGGAACAGTTGCCAGTTTCTACGCCTCGCGTTGGTGGATGTTGCGGCGGTGGTTGTCGAGTGTGATTGCCGCGTGGCAATCAAAGCGTTCGCTGCGCGCACGGGAATGATCCAACGATTTCGAGTGCATCGCAAAAACCTCGCGCTTCTTGGATCGCAGCAGCAACTGTGGCATCCGTGATATGGCCTTCGCAGTCGATGAAGAAAACATAACGCCAGTTCTTTCGTTCTGATGGTCGCTTATCGATATGCGAAAGATTCACGCCTGCACGTCGAAGGCAATCCAACACATCTGCAATCGCACCTGGTCGGTCTTGAGTATGAAACATGATCGCGGTCTTATCTTTTCCCGATGGTGGTGCGACATCTTTGCCGATCACCAAGAAGCGCGTGATGTTCTGCGGACGATCTTGAATGTGATCAAACAAAATTCGCACGCCGAAAAGTTCTCCAGCAAGCGACGATCCGATCGCGGCGGTTCCCTTGTCTCCTTCCGCAGCTGCTTTTTGCACGGCGATCGATGTGGATGTTGTTGGGACTAATTCGATTTCGCCAAATCGTGCAGCCAGCCATTTGCGACACTGCGCAAAGACTTCAGGTCGCGAACAAATGCGCTTCACAGATTCTGGTGCGCAATTTGCCATGAAGCATTGACTGACATCGATCATCGCTTCGGCGCAAGCCTTTGCGGGATACAACTGAAATGCATCCAATGTGTCCACGATCGATCCACCGATCGAATTTTCATATGGAACCAATCCATAATCCAATCTTCCTGAAGAAACTTCGCTGAAGACAGAATCGATCGAATCAAGCGGAGCCGATTCGACACTCGATCCAAAATGTCGAAGTGCGGCGAGATGACTGAATGTTCCCTCTGGTCCGAGGAATCCAACTCGCAGTGGAAGTTCGAGTCGAAACGAACCAGACATGATCTCGCGAAAGACGCCTTCGATTGTTCGATTGGAAAGTGGACCTTCATTGCGGGAGATTGCTCGATCGATGACTGCTCGCTCTCGGTCGGGGGCATAAATTGGCAAGGCTGCTGCTCGTTTGACTTCGCCCACTTGTGACACAACGCGTCCACGCTCGCAGAGCGCTTCGACGATTCGCCGATCGATCTCATCGATTTGCCGACGACATTCATCGAGTAATTTTTTGGGGTCATTCATCATCATTCTCTATCGTGAAAAGCAAAAATAATTTCCTATCTATTCCACGGCATTTTTCCAAGTATCGTCGCCATCGCACATATTCCTGTTATGCCAGAGAATAAAAGACCAGCACCAACAAAGCCAGTTCCAGCGAGAAACCATGGGTTAAAGAGAGCGGCAAGACCGGTGAACATAAGCATCATCGATCCTGCGACAATGAAGACTTGTCGCATGATCGAAATTTGAACCTTCGATCCCACCACGACTGGAAGCCCCGCGGACTTCCATGCCGTAATGCCACCATTGAGGATCGCAATATCTGAACGACCACTTGCGCACAACTGATCGGCGACATTTGTGGCGCGACCTCCTTTGTGACACATCAAAAGTGTTGTTCGCCCAACATGCGCACTAGGGAAACTACTGGTTGAGAAAATGGAAGAAGGAAAGAGCGTTGCACCAGCGACGTGTTGTTGCTTATGTTCGCCGATTTCACGAATATCGATTAATGTCGCTTCAGCACTTTTCAGCATTCGCGACGCGTCGAGCGCATCGATGAATGACAGTTTGGATGTGGGATGAGCCGTTATTGGTGCGGTCGACATGTTGGAATGATAATGCGCGCTTTCGCTTTTGAGCCAACCAACGTCGTGTCCACAATTTCTCGTGTACTGCTGCGGTGCGTCCTAGGCGTCCAGTCTGAGCCAGTCGCACCACCTTTCTTGCTCAAATAAAAGATTGTGTCGCATCGACTCGTTGATAGCAACACGAATCGCCATCCAATTCCCCCAATTGTGTGCGTGTTTGTGGGATGTGTACTCGATCAGCGGATCACTTCAAATTGATTTCTGTCTCAGGAAATTCGACGCGCACGCGTTCGACCTCGTCCATATTCGCAAGCAAGATCGCAGCCAATTCAGGGTCAAAGTGCTTGCCCTTCTCGTCAGCAAATAGTTTTTCGATGCGTTCGCGGGGCCAAGGTTCCTTGTATGCCCG
>CAMDEL010000152.1 GCA_945896765.1 Singulisphaera sp. GP187 | reverse complement strand
CTCAATCTCATCTTGGCGTACTCCGTCGAGCCCGAAGGATTTCGTCGAACGATGATCACGATCGAAAAATTGTCGGCAACACTTTCGAAGATTCTCTTCGGCGAAATCCAAGCCCAGAGCGTCTTGTTGGTGATCGCGACACCTGAAGATGCGGCGAAGTTTCTTGGTGACCCGCAGAACGGTGGTCTGTATGTTCACGAAGATCGGCGATTGGTCGCACGAGATACTGGCGCCTCACTTCGGCACGAATACACGCATGCCAGACACTACGGTCAGATGCAACGCTTGCAACAATTGCATCCCATGTGGATTCAAGAGGGACTTGCGACGCTCTTCGAAGATTGGCAGTTGGGTCCAAGCGGCGAACTGGTCATCCTTCCAAATCTGCGAACAAACGACGCGTTCGATCGCGTTCAACAGCGCGACACAACGCCGTGGGTGGACTTCTTCCATCTTGATTCCAAAGCGTTTACGGCTCAGGCAAGGTGGAATTACGCCCAAGCACGATCGATGTTGATGTACATCGCATCGCAAGGAAAATTGACCAGTTGGTATCAGATTTATATTGCAAGTTGGGCAGAGGATTCGACTGGTCGACGTGCTCTGGAAGCCTCATTTGCCTTGCCAATTGGGAAAATTGAAGCCCAGTGGAAAGCATGGGTTCACGATGGTGGGCGGCAGGATTCGACGATCGATCCTGGCGACGGGGTCATGGGAACGACGATTTCCAATCTGCCCGATGGGGTGCGAATCGACTCCGTACAACCCGGCGGCCCTGCTGCGAAAGCTGGGATTCGCATCGGAGATGCGATCACGGAAATCGGCGGGGTCGAAATCCGCTCCGTGGGTGACTATTTGCTTGCAATGTCAGAGCGGCGATCTGGAGAAAATCTGAAAGTTCGCTTTCGCAGAGGCAATTTATATTCAATAGTTGAGGTGTACCTGGCATCAGGAATTGGCAACACCCCGTGAATACGAATCCAAGCAAATCTCGAATCAAGAATCAATGGGCGAGCCTTTGTGCCATCCCTAATGATTTTTCTTTTGTTGATCCGCATGCGAGTCGTTCAACGGTGATAGCATTTCCAGTGAAGGTCGTGCGTGATCTCGCCGCCTCAAGCGCTGAATTTGGGCGCAAGTCGGTTCGGTCCTTGCGGCAGCGGTTGCCGATGCATGGCCGATTGTCCGCCAGAATGGGAGGATAGAAACGTGCTCATCACAATTTGCGCTAAACACATGGAATTGACCGAAGCTCTGACCAACTACATCAAGTCAAAGGTCGGAAAACTTCCCCGCTTCTTCAACGGACTGCAACAACTTGCAGTCACAATCGAACGTGCACCCATTGGTTATCACGTCGAGATTCGATCTGATGTCGAGAGACATGAGGACTTCATTTGCAACTATCGACACCGCGACCTCTACGCATGCGTGGATCTCGCAGTCGATCGCGGAGCGCGACAATTGTCCAATTACAAGGATCGAATTCGACATCATCGTTCATAAAACGCTCCGACTGGCAAGTCGGTATGATCGATTGCGATGAAGCTCCGAGACATCGTCGTAACGAAAGCAATTCTCCCTTCACTTGTGAATGCGAAGAGAGATCTTGCGATTGGTGAATTACTTGATGCTCTCATTGCAAGCGGAGTTGTGTCCGCAGATTCCCGTGCGACACTCTTGAAGGAGACTTTCGCGCGTGAGCGCAAAGGTTCAACTGGATTTGGACATGGAGTTGCCGTTCCGCATGCAAAGACAACTTTGGTTTCAAAGCCTCATGCGGCCATTGGAGTTTCTGCCAGCGGCGTCGATTTCAACTCGCTCGATCGTCAGCCAGTTCATGCAATTGTTTTCATGCTGAGTCCACTGAGCGATCCAGAATCTCATCTCAATGCAATGGAAACGGTCTTTGGTGCGCTCAGCCAAGAGGTTTTTCGTCGCTTCTTGCGCCAAGCGCGCAACGTGGATGATGTCATACTTCTACTCGACGAAACTGACGGCGCAGCACCCTCTGGCAGCTGAGGTTCCATCCGGTGGTCAGCGGAGAATCAATAATCATCAATCAACTTGGGCTTCATGCTCGACCCGCGATGAGTTTCGTTCAGTTGGCGAATGGATTTTCATCAATCGTACGCGTTCGCCGCACAGATTCTGCGGAGTGGGTCGACGGCAAAAGTATTATGCAGATGCTGTTGCTTGCGGCAACTCTGGGGACAGTTCTTGAAATTTCGTGTGATGGTTCTGACGAAACTCTGGCACTTGCCGAGATTCGAAAACTCATCCATCAGAAGTTTGACGAAGAGTGATCTGAAGATGCGCGCGGTGTAATCGGCGACTGATCTCGCACGCTTCGCGCCAATTCCCACACGGACTCTAAGACAGGACGAACTCCCTCGCCACTTGCACCACTAGCAACAAGCGGACGAACTCCCCTCTCACGTTCGAACCGTGCGACGAGTTCATCAAGCACTTCTGTACGGTCCTCTTCTGGGATGAGATCAACTTTGTTGAGCACCACAATCTCGGGCGTGCGCGCAAGATGCTCACTGAAGTCTGCGAGTTCACGACGAATCGTGCGATGATTTTCCAATGGATCGCTTCCATCTGGAGGCGCACAATCCAACACATGCAAGATGACTCGCGTGCGTTCGATGTGCTTGAGAAAGTCATGACCAAGTCCAACTCCTTGCGAAGCGCCCTCGATCAAACCAGGAAGATCAGCGAGCACGAGTCGGCGTTCATCTGAAAGTTCTGCAATGCCAAGTTGCGGCGCAAGCGTGGTGAACGGATACGCAGCAATTTTGGGCTGAGCTCGCGTTGTTGCTCGAAGAAATGTGCTCTTTCCAGCATTTGGAAGCCCAACGAATCCGACATCGGCGATGAGTCGAAGCTCCATTCGCAATTGTCGTTCGATCGCATCACCACCTGGGGTGAATTCAGTTGGAGTCTGATGCACGGCACTCTTGAATCGATCATTGCCAATTCCGCCGTGACCACCATGCGCGAGAATCACGGTCTGGTTGGGTGAAGTGATATCGACAAGAAGTTCGTTTGTTTCTGCATCGAAAATTTGCGTTCCAAGTGGAACAGGCAAGATGCAATCGACACCGGCTTTGCCTGCGCATTTTTTCTTCGAACCAGCCTCGCCTTCCTGTGCAAACCAATGAGGACGAAAACCGAATTCGACCAGTGTGTCGATGTGCGCATTCGCGGTGACAACGATGTCGCCACCCTTACCGCCATCACCACCATCGGGGCCGCCCTTTGCATTGCCCTTCAAACGGAGCATGTGCATACAACCATTGCCACCCTTTCCAGAGCGGATCAAGATGATTGCGGTATCAATGAACATGAGTAATAAAGTCCTCTGCGGCTCGGCATCAAATCAAGTTGAAGCGAGTCGAAGCAAATCAAAACTTGTTTCTTGCAAAGCCTGAACGAAATTCGTCAGCGGTCGATCGCCATACGCGGTGTGGCTGGATCCGCAGGAATGATGTCTACCGAGCGTCCTCGGAAGCGAACCTTTCCTTCGACCAGGGCAGTCAGCGTGTAATCGCGACCTTGATGGACGAGATAGCCAGCCTTCCACTTGGTTCCACATTGACTCACGAGGACGGAACCCGCTTGCGCAAGCTGTCCACCGAAGAGTTTGATACCACGGAACTGCGCGTTCGAGTCGCGGCCGTTTTGAGTTGAACCCTGTCCTTTTTTATGTGCCATAGTTTGATGCTCCGCTGGTGATCTGATCGAGCCCAATATCATAAAGACAATTTGCGATTTTTTCAACCCCCTTGCCGGCACGATTCCCACACGATGGGAATCCTTGTGGAATGCTTGTGAAATACTTGTGAAATACTTGTGAAATACTTGTGAAGCGCTACTTCAGCGCAGAATCCACTCGGTTTGTTCACAATCAACCGGCGTCGACCCACGAGCCTGAGGATCCCCCGAAACTCTGTAATCGCGCTTCATTGTCTTGTGCATAGTGATTTCTGCGCCACCTTCAGCTGGATTGGGCATTTTCTTAAACTCGCTGGACATGCCACGAATAAAGAGATGAAGTTCTGTTGCAAGCAAGTCGTCCGAACTCCAAACAACGAATCCTTCCTTTGCATTCGACTCCCCTTGTCGGATCTCGCCAATGATTTGGAATTGATCTTCAATCAACTTATTACCAATCAAAGCTTCGATTCGCTTCACTGTAATTGGAGAGACATCTTTCCCAGAACGACGCAAGCCCCCGTGATCCTCGAACAGCTCCATCTTGGGCGCCCACCATCGATCTTGCCCTGTTCGATTGACAACCTTGTACGTGAAGTACCAATAGTTTTGGTGCGTCTCTGGATCGGTATAGAGGCGAAAGTCGCCTGGCTGAAAATCCAATTGCCAATTTCCTTCGCTTGCTTCTGGCGAAAGTGTCAACGCCTGATCTGT
>CAMDEL010000151.1 GCA_945896765.1 Singulisphaera sp. GP187 | reverse complement strand
TTCAGCGATAACGGAATCGCAGATAGTGAAGAGTCTGGCATCTTGGCTGGAACCACCGGCAAGACCACAAAATCCACCGCAACAGGGAAATCACCCAATTGGTCCGTTCCAGGAAGTCCCCAAACTGCGGCGCAACCCACCGCAGCGATTGAGGAGCCAATTTCAGTTCCCTCCAAAGTCGGAGCAAAAACAAATTCTCAAAGCGGTGATTCCAAATCTGCAACGAAGGAAGATCGGCGATGGGGAATAATTTTATTGTCATTTTCTGGAGATGATCATGCCCAACTCGCGCAAGCTTCATGTGTTCAACTGCGCCGAAAGTATCCCGTATTGGTCGACGCATTCGTGCGAGAAAAATCAAACGGATCCGTGGTTATGGTTGGTCGCTTCACGGGCACAGATGATCCGGCGGCGAAACCAATGGTGAAACAAGTTCAAGCACTGACCGATGGAAATGATCGTCCCTTTGCCCGATCATTTTTGACGCGTGTTGATACTGCGCGCACTGGGCAGATGGGTGCATTTGATTTGCGACGTGCACGTCTCGCAAATCCAAATACACGAACTCTGTACTCGATAGAAGTTGCAGTTTGGAGCGATTTCGGTTCGGGCGAGATCACAGTCGAAGAAATTCGTCGCAAGGCAGAAGCGTATACAGCTCAGCTGCGTGCACAAGGGTTACCAGCATTTTTCAATCACGATGATGATCGGCGAATGAGTATTGTGACAATAGGGATCTTTGGTGAAGATGCTTATGATTCGAAGACGATGCTCTATTCGGATGATGTCATGGCCATCAAAAAACGATTTCCAAAATTGATGGTCAATGGCGAAGATCTTCTCAAGCCAATCCGCAAGGGATCACAAGAAACAGTTCCAGAAACAACTTTGATGGTTGAGATTCCAAAGTGACCGTACCTCGTGCTGTTGGCAAACCCAAATCCGTGCGCACTCCGCGCGCAGAAGCAGAGACAGGTTCTCCAGGCGATTTGTATGTCTCTTCTCTGGCGCGTGTCGCATTGGATGGGCAGATTCTTGGACAAGATCGAGCGCTGGAAACACTCGCAAAAGCGCTTGGATCTGGCCATTTCCCGCATGCTTGGATTTTTCATGGGCCAAGAGGTGTAGGCAAGTGCACCACAGCATTGCGTGTGGCGGCTGTTTTTATAGATCCACTTTCCGGCGATGCCCAGCGAACCAAATGTTCTCCAAACTTACATTCTCCAAGCGCCACATTTCTGCGCGCGGGAACGCATCCTGACGTTCGGATCATTCGTGCAGAGCTTGCTGGGTCGAGCGCAGATCGAGAATTGCGCGATCGCAAGCAGAACAACATTCCAGTCGCGCTTTTGCGCGAACACATGATTGGCGGAGTTTCGAGTGGAGGGGCGAGAATTGACGCCGCTGTCTATCGATCAAGCGTGATGGGCGCTGGAAAAGTTTTCATCATCGACGAAGCAGAGCGATTGGAAACAGATGGACAAAATGTTCTCTTGAAGACACTCGAGGAACCACCGCCAGGGACAGTCATAATCTTGGTGACAAATAGTTTGGATCGATTATTGCCAACAGTTCGGAGTCGTTGTCAAACACTAGGATTCTTTCCCCTTGATGAAGCGCGGATGTCTGGATGGCTCGACGCAAATCTTGGCGAGGTCAACGGTGCAGCGCGCGAATTTGTGCAGATGTACGCAGCGGGATCTCCTGGCGCCGCAGTGACAGCGGTCGAACTTGCCTTGCAATCATTACACGCCGATCTCTTACCAATGATCGATCAATTGGAGCGCGGAGATTTTCCACTGGCTATGAGCGACCGAATGAATGATTTCGCATCAGAGGTTGCAGAAGCGGCGGTCAAGCGAAATGAAAACGCAAGCAAAGAAGCAGCAAATCGGCGCGCAACTGGAGTGATGTTTTCAGTGATTGGTGCAGAGGTTCTGCGCCGAATGCGATCGAGCGCAAAATCTCTGGACAGGTTGGAATATTGGGCGAAGGTTCCGGATCTCATCGCTGACGCAGAAAGAAATTTGCATGCGAACGTGAATCAAAAACTTGTCCTTGCCGACTTTGTCGCGCAGTGGTCAAGTCTTCCTGGAAAGTCAGCGGGAAAGTCAGCGGGAAAATCGCCGTGAAGGCAGGGCTGGAAATCGAACGCGTTTGGTTGCTTCGTGGACTGCCAAAGCTGCCGGAAGGTCACGCAATTTGGCAATTGGATCAGGGATATCTCGTTGGTAGCGATGGTTCCCCGATGGGTCGTATTCGTCGGACGGTTTTGCCAGATGCAAGCGAACAATTCCATTTGAACCATAAAACTGGAACAGGACTTGTTCGCCAAGAGAGCGAAACTCAGATCACCGCTGTTTCCTTCAACCAACAATGGCCGGCCACAATTGGTCGCAGGGTTTGTAAGAAACGCCACCGTATTCCTGCCGAAGATTTGGTTTGGGAAATTGACGAATTTGCAGACTTTTCCTTGGTTTTAGCGGAAGTCGAGTTACCGACCACGGATCATCATTTCGAGATTCCAAAGTGGCTTGCCCCATGGATTTTGCAGGAAGTGACCCTCGATTCACAATATCGCAATTACAATCTGGCCTTACAGGGACCGCCACCTTTTTCAGGTCTTCCACCAGCGCCGAAGAGCGGTTAGTATCAAACTTTGGCAACTATTTTATGACAACATTTCACTGCAAAATCGTGACTCCATCCGAAGCTGTTCTTGACGAAGAAGTTCAATACGTTTCATTCCAAGCATTTGATGGCCAACAAGGCGTGATGCGAGGAGCTTCTCCATTTCTGTCCAAATTGGGCGGCGGAGTTTGTCGCATCGACAGCGCAGCAGGAAGTACTGAATATGTGCTTGCCGGAGGATTTGCACAAATGAATCAGAACTCATTAGTGCTCTTGGCAGATGGCGCAGAACTTGCGTCTTCAATCAACCCAGATGATGCCCAGAAAAAAGTTTCGCAAGCGGATGCGAAAGTGAATGCGGTGAATGAGAAGCCGTTGACTCTTGCTCAACGAGAATCTATCGAGAACGAACAATCACTCGCACGCGCGCGGTTGACCGCATCACGTCGGCGATAATTATGAGTGCGAAGCCAACTGTCGAAGTTGAAGGAGCCGAGCAGGTTTTAGGTGCTGTGAATCCTTCGGCGGATGCCGAAGAGATTCCATGCGCCGATCTCCCTTTGGTACGAAGGATCGAAGCTTTATTGTTCGCCGCTGATCGACCGCTCTCGGATTCACGCATCGCAGATTTACTTGGCGTTTCTGGCAAGAGCAAATCAACCACGCAAATTCGAGACGCTGTTGAAGAGTTGAATGCCACCTATCTCGCGACTGGCTGTGCATTCAAAGTCGAACAAGTTGCTGGCGGCAGACAAGTTCTGACCTTGCCAGCATTCGCTCCTGTTGTCGCGAGATTGCGCGGTGAGAAGCAACAAACACGATTGACTCAACCTGCGATTGAAACTCTGGCGATTGTCGCATATCGACAACCGATTCAACGATCTGAAATCGAAGCGATTCGCGGCGTTGCATGCGGCGAAGTTTTGCGTGGGTTGCTCGAACGAAGACTTGTTCGCATTGTTGGTCGCGCGGAAGAACTTGGTCGACCAATGCTCTATGGAACAACGAGTGAATTCTTGAAGGTCTTTGGACTTTCGAGTTTGTCTGATCTTCCGCAATCAAAAGAATTGCGAATCTGATTCAATGCGATCAGCGTCGCCGGCGTGATCGCAAAATCGGCAGAAAACCAATCAATGCCAGCGATGCTGGTCCGGGAACGGCTTGGAATGAAAATGCGCTTGTGAAACTCGCTTCACCGCCAGCGGAGAGGCGAAGTGAGAAACGAATTGCCGCTTGATTCGTGAGAGAATTTCCAATTGCAAGATTGCTGAAGCTGAAACTTCCCAGAGACATCACTTGGAAAGGTTGCGCAAAGAAGAGCGCATTATTGAGTTGTGCGTTGACTGTTGAGCCGTCAATTCCCGCGCTCCACAGCGCGCCAGTACTGGTCAAAGTTCCCAGCGATGCAGACCCGTTGACAAATTGTCCGCCGACCGATCCAGCAGCAACCAAAGGCCCGGTTGCCGTTCCAAGCATTGCAATAGTGACGGCAAAGTCTTGCGCAGCAGAGGTGTTGTTTCGAATCACAATGTTTCCGTTGGTGAATCCCGCGGAGGTTGTCGAATTCCATCCTTGAATATCGTTCTGCCAAGTCACCGAAGCGTTTGTCCCAGTCCAACTGCCAGTGTTTGACCACGCCGATGGCGTGATTTGAGTCGGAACATTCACGAGGATTCCGCTCCCAGCTGATGACGTGACGCTGAACAATGCACCTGATGAAGTAAATCCTGCGCTTGCTGCGCTGGAGATTAGGCACCCAAGTAGGCACCCAAGTCCAACGATGAAACACGTTTTATTTATATTCATTATTTTCAACCCTTTCCATCCATAAACCCAATCCGATTCCCCGAGCAAAATTAATTTATTCATTCAGCGCGACGTCG
>CAMDEL010000150.1 GCA_945896765.1 Singulisphaera sp. GP187 | reverse complement strand
CCACGTTGGCGAATCAAATTCTCGCTCGAACGTTTTTCAGATTCCGTCGCGCATCTGTTTGCGTGCCCAGCCGTTGAAAAATTCTGCCGGGCGAGTTCCGCAGGCGGCCGACGGCACTTGCAATAAAATTTCGCAAGCCAGATCGTGTCGGTCGCCGAGGACTGTGTGAGCCCCGCTGGACGCATATCCCGAACTCAAACATGCATGGACTCAAAAGTGGTTCGTGCAGTTTTTTGGCAGCTGACTGATTTGCCCCCGGGCTCAAACATGCTGCGCCGAGCTGCGCAGACTTGCTCGGCTTGCAAACTCGCCGGGGTTCAAATCATTCCACTGCCCACGTTGGCGAATCAAATTCTCGCTCGAACGTTTTTCAGGTCCGTCGCGCGTCTGTTTGCGTGCCCAGCCGTTGGAAAGTTCTCTCGGGCGAGTTCCGCAGGCGGCCGACGGCGCTTGCAATAAAATTTCGTAAACCAGATCGTGTCGGTCGCCGAGGACTGTTTGAGCCCCGAGAGGACTTTTCACGGCTGCTCACTTATGCATTTCTGTGGCTGCTTCCGTGGCTGCTTCCGTCGCTCAATTCAACGATAACGCGAAACTGCATTCAGAATTGTTCGCCGAACATTCTCTGAATCGCGAATCACAGACCACTCCAAATTGTGATCGACATGCACGCGAGGATGCTCTCGCCGACTCTCTTGCTTCTTTGGGCTCGGCGGTGCTTCCTCAAACTGTTGAGTCTGCTTCACTCGGCGCGCACGACGAATTCTGCGGGATGGACCAGATAAAATTGCGAGCGAACCCGTGTTACCCATCCGCTCAGGCCAACGGTGTGGTTGACCAATACCTGCAACTTCGCCCAACAAACATTCGTGAATTTCCGGTATCGCTCCGTGGCGCACCACGATTCTTCGGTCAGTCAATATATAGAGTCGCAAAATCCAATCGATCGTCTGCCATGCTGCGCGTGCGATAAGAATTGCAACCGATGCAAGAATTGCTCCACGAAAATCCCATGGGATCGATGGGTCGAGTGACGCAAGTATGAGGAGCGCTCCTGCAACTGCGGCCGCGGGCAACGCACGCATACTCGTCGAAAAAATAAACCATGCACTCGGTCGAATCATCAGCAAAACAGTTTCATCATCGCGAATCAATCCCGCGAACTCCCGAACTTCCTCGGCGTCGCTGGCGATGGCGGGGCTCACCGCGGTGATCTCTCACGAATTCCGTCCTCGCCGAGCACGCCCACGAATGGCATATTGCGGAATTCATCGTTGAAATCCAATCCATAGCCAACAACAAAAACATCAGGGATGTCGAATCCAACCATCTCGCATTTCGTGGACATCGCTTGTTCGCGCTGCTTTCTCAATAACACACAAGCACGTAGCGATGCAACGCCGAGCAAACTCAATTCGGTTCGAAGCAATCGAAGAGTTCCGCCAGAATCTAGCACCTCATCAACGATGACCACATGCTTGCCTGCAAGATTCTTTGGCAGCGCAGACGAAAGAACTGCTCCCTGACTGGTCGTCGATGCGCCATATGAAGTGACGCTGACCATCGATATCGCCACGCGCGTTGGAATTGCACGCATTAAATCTGCTGCGAAGACAACTGCGCCAGTCAAGACCGCGACCAACACGACATCCTTTCCATCTGCGAATTCAAGGGAAAGTTCTTGACCAAGTTCGCGCACGCGACGTGCGATCGAAGCTTCATCGATAAGCACTTGCTCGATACCTTGATCACGCCAATATGTTGGAACGAGTGGAGAAGTGTTCACGCATCACTCCCGATTCTTTTCATGATCATCGCTTGCGCGGCTTTCCCGTCGACCGATCCTCCCGCTTGCTTCACAACTGCGCCAACAATGCGTCCAATGGCCGCCATTTTTCCAGCGCGAACATCATCAGCTGCTTGCTTGTTCGCAGCAATCGCCGCGTCAACCCATGCCTCCAATTGTCCTTGATCGTTGCTGACAATCAGACTTGCACGTGCCGCAAGTTCTTGCGCTGAATCAGAAGATTCGCAGGCGAGTCCAAAAAGTTGTTCAGCTCCCTGTGCAGAAATCGAACCCGCTTCACGCATCGCAATGATGTCTGCGATTTGCCGAGGGGTGATACCCAGATCTGCGATTGCGATCGAAAGTTCGTTCGCTCGGCGCGCTCCAGCATTCAAAACAATCTTTGCGACGAGAATTGATGACGCTGCGCCACCTGCCGCATCCACTGCGGCATCGAAGAAAACGCAAAGCGAAGGAAGGTCCATCAATTGCCGAAGATCTTTTTCGCCAATTCCTGCGGCGATATATCGAGATCGCCTTGCTGATGGAAGCTCCTTCATCTCCGCGCGGACTTTTGCAAGCCACTTTGCATCGACTTCAACTGGAACAAGATCAGGATCTGGGAAATATCGATAATCGTGCGCATCTTCTTTTTCACGCTGAAGGATGGTGACATTGGCAACATCATCCCATCCACGCGTGGACTTCATGCCGCGCCCCTGCTCTCGACCAGTTTCGATCCACTCCTTCGTTTGACGTTCGACTTCGTGATCGATCGCACCGCGAACTGCTCGAAACGAATTGAGATTCTTAATCTCATTGATTGGCGTGCGTACTTCGCGACCATCTGAAAGTGTCAGCGCAAGATTGACATTCGGCTCGAAGCGCATATGCCCCTTCTGCATGATCCCTTCGGTCACTCCAAGAAATCTGCAAAGATTCCGTAATTCCTGCGCAAATGCCACAACGTCTTCGGATGTCGAAAAGTCTGGCTCGGTCACAATCTCGAGCAGCGGAGTTCCCGCACGATTCAGATCGACAAGCGATCCATCAAATGGAATTCCGCCTGGAAGTTCGTGCCCGAGTTTTCCAGTGTCTTCTTCAAGATGCGCGCGCACAATTCCAATTCGCTTCGTCGACCCATCAGGCAGAGTCAGATCGAACCAACCCTTCGCGCAAAGCGGCATGTCGTACTGACTGATTTGATAACCCTTCGGTAAGTCAGGATAAAAATAATTCTTCCGATCCCACTTCGATTGGGATGCGATGGTGCAATTCAATGCAAGTCCGACCATCATCGACATTTCGATTGCACGCCGATTCATGACGGGAAGCGTTCCAGGGAGTGCCGCGACAATCGGATCAACCAATGTGTTTGGCTCGGCCGAGAAAAAATCTGGATGCGCCACATTTGCTGCGCGCGTGAACATCTTTGATCTCGTCGCCAATTCGACATGGATTTCCAAGCCAACAATCAGTCTGGAGTTTGAAATGCTTGGTCGAGTCGATGCGGTCATATTTGAATCATACGAATTGGCGAAGAGATTTGAAGGCACTTCAAGTCACCTCTGTGATAGCGTGTTGTTATGTCTAACACGATACAAATTGCGCTTGTACTGACATTCGTATTCGTTGTGAATGCGCAAGCGCAAAGTCCCCAGAATCCTGCTTCACCAATTCCTGAACCAGCTGCAGTTCCAGCCGCAAGACCAGCCGCAAATCCAGTTCAGCGACCAGAGCGAGACACAACTCGTACGCGCCCAATCGTCCCCGCCGATTCGCCAGAAGTCACCGAGCGATTGCGACGCTTTCGAGAAAATACAATCGATCCAAATGCACCTCAATCGACCCGAGTACCTGTAACGCAAAGCGCATCAATGCGCCCTGCACGTTTGTATTGTCCTCCACAAGGTCCACTCGAAATCAATATTCGCCGCGGTGATGCAGGCGAGTCATTGACGCTGATGCTCATCGATCGAAATGGTGAAGTGTTGGGAATGGCCAAAGATGTTCAAGGGCGAGTGAATCTCCTCGAAGTGATTTCTGGCGTCGACTCGCTCGAGCGCGCTGCATGGTTGCAACTCGTGCAAGGTGATCATCCCCTTGGACCTCCGATCGTCATTCAACCAATTCGTGAGCCGCCACCAGTGCGAACGACTCGCGCGACTCGACCGAATAGCACTGCGACATTCACGAAAATCATCGGATGGGGTGATCAACCTTTGGACGGGGATGATCCAACAATCGATGAAGAGCGCAAGTCGTGGATTGCTGGTGATCCGCCGATCATTTCTGGGTTTAAGGCATACATCGATATGGATGTTCTGATTCGCACAGACCACGGAGAAATTCTCGTCGCACTCGCGCCAGACGAAGCGCCCAGCACCGCGTGGAACTTTCGAACGCTTGTACGTGATGGCTTCTATGACCACAGTGGATTTCACCGCGTTGTTCCTGCTGATCGTGAAGGAAAACCATTTGTAATTCAAGGCGGCGATCCAACATTGACCGGCAACGGCGGACCAGGATTTGCGCTTGCTCTCGAACCAAGCACCCTGCCGCACGAGTATGGGGTGATTTCCATGGCACGCGCAGATGAACCGCATTCAGCAGGTTCGCAATTCTTTTTCGCGCTCGGTCGCGAAGGAACAGCACGACTTGATGGACAGTATTGCTCGTTTGGATATGCAGTCTCTGGATCTCGTGCAGTTGATTCGATCGCGGCAACTCCGATTGCGGATATCGCCGAAGGTCGACCTGCGAACATCCCCGTGATCTTGACGATGC
>CAMDEL010000149.1 GCA_945896765.1 Singulisphaera sp. GP187 | reverse complement strand
TTAATCTTTTCAATGGCTCGTTCGAGAAGAAAATCGTCGCGCGGACCGCCGGCATAGAGACCGATGACCGCTCGAAGTTCCTGATCTGAAGCGACTTTATTTCCCACGACCTGAATATCTTTGATGATCGGCTGCTCGATGAGGATGTACCGCACTCGCACAGTGCCATCGGGGAGGAGTTCCGCGTCGGCTGTCACAGAATCAAAGTGCCCGAGTCGATAGAGGGTCGTCACATCGTCTTTGATTGACTTTGACTCGAAAGGTTGGCCAGTCGCGATTCGCAGGTTGTTGCGTATCTCTTGTTCAGGCACTCGACCGAGTCCTTGAATGAGAACCTCCGAGATCGGCCGATCGGCAAGAGCTTCGTCATCAATATTGGTCGTCACCGTGGCGAAAGCACTTGCGGAAATTGCAATCGTAGTGAAGCAGATGGCCAAAGAGACCAAGCGAAGAATTGATCTCGTGATCTGAACCATCATGAGTTGTTGAGGTTACCCTTCAAGCGCCTCTCGCGCCGTCCTGCCCGAAGGTCCCCCATACGCTAGGCTTTCTCTATGAGCACCAATCTTCTGCGGACTTCGTTTTATGATTTTCATGTCGAACATGGTGGGAAGATGGTGGATTTTGCTGGCTGGGAAATGCCGCTCCTGTACACATCGATTCTTGAAGAACATCGACATTGCCGCAGTGCGGCAGGATTCTTTGATGTCTCACATATGGGGCGACTTCGATTCAGTGGGCGGCACGCGCGAAAATTTCTTGATTCGGTATGCACCCGCCAGATTTTTGGCATGCAAGTTGGTCAATGCCGTTATGGAATTATCTGCAACGAGCAGGGCGGATGTTTGGATGATGTCATCGTCTATTGCTTTGATGAGTCAGAGTATTTGATGGTGTGCAACGCATCGAATCGTTTGAAGTTGCTGGCACACTTTGCCGCGGTGAAAGGCGACATGAATTTCAAGCTCGAGGATCAGACTGAATCGACAGCAATGATCGCGCTGCAAGGGCCGAAAGCGATGGAAATTGTTGGCGCATTGTCGCGCGAAATTCCCACGCTGAAGCGATATCGATTCGTCCAAAAAAGTTTGATCGTCGTGAAATTGATTGTGAGTCGAACTGGATATACCGGCGAAGATGGTGTCGAAGTGATTCTGGGATCTTCGATGGCGCGCGCGGCGATGGGCATGTTTTTGAAGGATGTGAAAAGCGGGCAGAGTCCCATTCGACCGATTGGACTTGCTGCGCGAGACACGCTTCGGATGGAAGCGGGGATGCCACTGTATGGGCATGAAATTGATGAGAACACAGATCCGCTTTCGGCTGGACTTGGATTCGCAGTCAAAGTCGACAAGGGTTCAGATGATGAAAAAATTGGACGATTTATAGGACAAAATGCGCTGGAAAAAATTGCGAAAGATGGTTGCCAACGCAAGCTTGTTGGACTTGGCTTGGAAGGTCGCCGCAGTGCGCGCCAAGGTATGGAAGTTCGGCAAGGTTCGAAAGTTGTGGGCAGAGTGACGAGCGGTTGCCTCTCGCCAACCTTTGATCGACCGATTGCAATGGCATTTGTCGATGCAGATTTGATCGAAGTGGGAACGAATCTCGAAGTCGATCTGCGAGGAACTGCAGTAGGCGCGGTCGTGGAACCACTGCCTTTTTTGCGTGCTGTGGCGAAAGTGTGATCTCAAACTAGATCAAATAAATTAAAAGTTGCTGGTTGCCAGTCGCTAGTCGCAAACTGCGAGTTCAAGCCCAAACCTACTTACCCGTTTGTTTTGGCCGAGGGTTTTTTGAATACTTGCTTTGATGCTTCGATGAAAGCATTTCAGTCAGTGAAGATGGGTTCTCTCCTTGCTTAAATCTTGCGGAAGGCAGATTTTCTTCGCCTTCTTCCGAATCAGGGCGAAAGAGCAACGAAAGAGATTGGTTGCTTCCGAGTTGCCGCCCGAGTCTTTCGAGCGTTTGGACTTCAATTTGTCGAACACGTTCACGAGTCAGGCCGACTTTTAAACCAACTTCATTGAGTGTCAGTGGTTCGGTCCCATTGAGACCAAATCGCATGCGTAGGACCTCAGCTTCGCGAACGTCGATCGTGTCAAGAAGTCCGACGATCACTTTCAGAATTTCATTCTCTTCGACAACTTTCGTCGGGTTTTTTGACGTCGTGTCTTCGAAGACATCAGCAAGATCCGCAATATCGCTGTCGGGGTTATTCGAGACAACTTGATTCGGGGTGCTATACGCACGGAGCGCGCGACGAATGATGAGCAGTTTGCGAAGCGGAACTTGCATTTCACGAGCGAGTTCCGTCATAGATGGAGGATGGTTTAATTTTTCCTCAAGCATCTTCGACGCTGCTTTGCAACGACCAATCAACTCGATCATGTACGCAGGAATGTGAATCGGTTGACTTGCGTTGAGCAGCGTTCGCTTGATGGACTGTTTGATCCACCACGAGGCATATGTGGAGAATCGCGCGCCTTGTGCAGGATCGAAACCTTCAACTGCGCGGATGAGACCAACATTGCCTTCTTCGATCAGGTCTGGCAGGGCGATCCCGCGGTTCATATATCCCTTGGCGATTGCAATAACAAGTCTGAGATTAGAAGTGATCATCCGATCCTTCGCAGCTGCATCGTTGTCGTTGATGATGAGCCAACCAAGTTGACGCTCTTCAAGAGGAGTTAACAATGCAACGAGACTTATCTCGCGCACATACATTTGGATTTCAGTTTTTATTTCAGACTTCGCCACGCGAACCTCTCATGGTAAGTTGGAAGGGTACCCAAATGCCAGACTATTTTCCGATGACTTGCTCCACCTTTGATTCTTCCGACTTCATAACGATAGCCCATTGACCCAATCCCAAGGCAACCTCGAGGACGATATTTCCCCAATTCTTGGGCGCTGGGAATTTTCGGATGGCATTCCCAGAGTTCGATTTTTGGATGGAATCGGTGAAAATCGACGGATTCAAATTCGTTTGGAGGCTGGAATTATGCAGTTTGAGTTGCAAGGGCGCCCTGACGGAAAGCATCCCGAGGGAGCGGAGTCGTGGTTGGAATTCTGGACCGCAAGTACAGAAAAATTAGTGCAAAATGAATGCGAGATATTGCGCGGGGAGGTCCTTTTGTATCACCAACGGGCAGCCGCATTTCTGATGCTGGAGGATTTCGCTTCGGTTGTGCGCGACTGCGACCGAAATTTATTCGCGATCGACTTTGTATGGAGTCGTGCCACCCGCGGAGCAGACCTGCAGCCATTCGATGCGATTCGCATTGCAACTGTGTTATTGCGAACGCGTGCAGAAGCATCGATGTGTATTCGTATTCGCGATACGCAAGGAGCACTTGCAGCGATTGACCGTGGTTTGGCAAATTTGCATGGGGGCGCAGGGTCATCGCACCGATTGTCAGAAGATGATTCTTCGGAGGCGTCGACGCTTCGTGCAATGCGTGACGCGTTGGTTCCAAAATTGCCGTCGAGTCAACGAGTTGATCTTGAATCAAGACTGAAGCACGCGCTGCGGATGGAAAATTATGAACTCGCTGCGATTCTTCGCAATGAGTTGCGTCAGATTGGCTATTAGAGCGATCCGCTTGGGGGACTTGCTGTTGAAGAAAACTTTTCGAGTGCGGTGCGATATGGTTCGCCGCCAAGCGCGGGATCAAGCGCGCGCAACCGCGCAAGTCGAGCTTGGACACTCTCGCCGCCGCGTCCTGATTCCTGTGCGATCCGCATTTGAACCACTTGAGAGATCCACCATTCTTTCGATCCTTGTACGACACGCCCAGCAAGGTCACGTGCGCTTGCCATCGCACGCGTCCGCAGCGCATCACGAAGTGTTGTATTTTTTGTGCTATTCGCAGCGATTTCCGCAGATGAAAGTGCCTCAGTCAATCGCCGGAAGTCGTCGATTGTCGCCCAAGGTTTTGTCGTGATCCAATCCGAGCGAGCGACTGCAGAATCCCACGAGTTTTCATATATGGCGGCATCTGCGGCAAGTCGCGCGAATGATTCTGTGAGGACAGATGTGGATTGCGTTTCAAGAGATGGAAAAAGATTTTCCCAAGCCTCAAGTGCGTCGAGGGCGCGTTGAGCCGCGATGATGGAATTCGCATTGCCAGTTGCGCTCATCGAGGCGGCAAGATCGACCTGTCGCCGAGCGAAGTCAACGATACAAGTCATTGCCATTGGATTTTCTTCTGTCATAAAACTTGCGGGTAATCCTGCAAGCTCTCTATCGAGTGCAGAGCGAGGAGGCGTTCCTTGACGCGCGGCGCGTTCAAGTCGGAGTCGTAAAATTCGTTGTGCGTCATACATCGTCCATGTATTCCATAACGCGATGGTTGGGATTTCATCTGTGCGCATTGCCTGTTCGTGGGATGGCGATAGAAAATCTGCGGCAACTCGAGCGGCGTATGCGGTTGCAGACACTCTGGATCCTGGGTCGAGTCTCGCATTGCGCGCGGCGCGATCAAGATCTTCAATTCTCGCCGCCGCCTGCGAGAGCGCAGCAACTTGATCGGCGCTTGGAGCAGTCGATTGCGCTAGAAAATCTTGAATCATGCGTCGCGCTTTGAGAG
>CAMDEL010000148.1 GCA_945896765.1 Singulisphaera sp. GP187 | reverse complement strand
CGTGGTCTAAAGTGATATAGACAACATCCAAAGTGCCAATCATCACTCTGTTGATTCCACGCACTTTGTCAGTCACTCGTCCACAAGCGTTCTTCCACAAACTTCTGCCATCCGTTATCAAGACTCGTGATATGTGGCATCCACTGTCTTCCACAAAGACGCTGTCTCCACCGGTCACGAAAAGTGTCTTCGCACTTTCATTTCCTTGCAGGGTGACCTTCGATTGCCAGACCGTTCGCATCCCAATCGAACTGATGGCTGTTGGTCCAGCCAAGAACATATCGTCGAGTTGTTCGGAAGTAGGTGGAGTTGCAGTTGCCGCAGAGATTGACGCGGGCGTTACCAGCAGCGAAAGGGCTAGCGCAAGCAAGCACGGAAGTGTTGCAGACATATAGGCTTGATAAGAAGTTGATGTTGGGTTGCGCATTGGGAGGGGGGAGTATACGACCCCAGTCGCAGAATCTTGCCCAATTCAACCTCTCCAAAAACAGACTCGGCCGCGCCCTTTTCAGAGTCGCGGCCGGTCTCCCTTTTCCTTGTTCCCTACCATCGCAGATCGGAGGTTCTCAATCACATCCCTTGAAAACACTTCTTTCGAAGTCCCAATTCCCTCAATTCCTTTTCCCTCAATCCAATTCTATTCGGTTCCGTTTGTTCGCTGTCCCTTTATTTACTGCGAACTCCCATTCCCGTCCGATCTGCAAACCAATGTCAAGAAAGGTCCCTACTCCGATCCTGACATAAGTAATTTACGATACATTTCATATTTCGGTTGCCAATTCTGCCAAAATTTTTAAAGTTTTTTATAAACTTCAATTGTGGAGTTGAACACGAATAAGCCTATGACTCATAATGCACCTTCTTTTTTTGATAAAAAAGGGCATTTTGCAATGTCGTGTGCAATGCTGACAGCGGTTGTCCCGCAAAAATATTTTATGATTCTAGGTGCACTGGCAGTCATTTCAACAATTTCGCTCGCCCAAGTCGCCCGTGAAAGTTGGTGGGATCGAACATCCAAGACGATGTTTGTCGCGACTTCGCACAGAATTCGCAGTGATTTGCCTGCGAAAACGAATGTATCTACCGCCGAAGGCATTGATCGGTTGTGGTTCACAATTGATGCGGGCCTTGGGCAATTGCGTCCGCGCAGCAGAGGACTTCAGCAGGCCCTTCTGTTTACGACTCAAGAAGATTTATCCGAAATCATGCGCTCGCAATTCGCAGTTGATGCGCCGAGTGAAGCATTCGCATTTTTCTCTCCACTTGGACAGGGGATTGCAGTTTGCACTGAAGACATTCCTGCGCCATTCGCTGCGCGTGGATTGACCGCAGCAATTGGAGCGGAGTATCTGCGCCTGAGTTGCGGTGATGATCTTGCACCCGCGCTGCAAGTTGGCATCTTGGATTTTCTTGCGCGGCGAGATTCGAAAGGGGCTGGCGGTGGAATCGGCGAAGCTGGCATTGCAATCGTTCGTAAGCATGTGACGGATGCGAAAGCAATTTCGATGTTGGATTTCATCTCGATGACAGCGCAAGAGTGGAAGCAAGCGGTCGCACAAGATTCGAATGGCGCACTTCGTGAACAATCTGCATCAGTCGTGAGATTTCTGACGCAGCCAAACACCGCCGTAAACGCCTCATTCTTCCAGCAATATCTTCGTCTTGTTGCAGAAGGCACTCCCAATTTTGCCGCGTTCAGTGCGGTCTATGGCTTGCGTGACGAACGAGGATGGGAAGATTTCGACAAGCAGTGGAAAACATTTGCGCTGAAAGAAAAATCGAGCGCGAATGAAACGTTGCGCGAGCGTCTCGGATTCTTGGCAGAAGGTTTGCGGCAACTCGACAAGGAAGGAGCATTGCCGGTTGATTTCGCAGCACTCGAGGTCGAGTTGAAAGATCGAAACTTTGTATCGCCCACTCAGTGGCGTCCTGGATTTTCGCAAATTCAAGCAAGCGAGCCAAGCGCATTTACTCCAACTCAACAATACGAAAATGCCTCTGGCGCGAAGCCACCGCCAAATCGTTCCAAGCCGCCGCACTTCGAATTCGATGCGCCGAAAAAGGGCGAGGGAAAACAGCCTCCAAGCGTTCTTGCAATTGATGTTTCAAATGATCGATCCAAAGTCGTCTGGTTCAAGACCCGGCCAGAGCCCGAAGCGCCATGGGTATGGGATATCAGCAGATGAAACTAGAGTGTGCGCTCTATGAGTGATCCTCGCCAAACTATCCACGCTGGTTCTCAGTTGCGATCTTTGATGAAGCAAGGAACCGTTGTTGCGCCAGGTGCATTCAACGCTCTTGTCGCGTGCGCAGTTGCTCGAGCTGGATTTTCTGCGTGCTATATCTCTGGAGGCGCATCGGCGAATGTTGCTGGCTATCCCGATGTTGGATTGATCACGATGTCAGAAATCACTCGGACCATTCGAGAAATATCCGACGCAAGTGGACTGCCCGTGATTGCCGACGCAGATACGGGATTTGGCGAGGTCGAATGCGCCATCCGTGCAGTTGTCGAATACGAACGCGCTGGCGCTGCCGCACTGCATATCGAAGATCAAGTTTTCCCCAAACGATGCGGTCATCTTGATGGAAAAGAAATCATCTCTGCACAAGCGATGGCTGACAAAATTTCCGCAATGGTCAAGCATCGACTCTCTCCCGACTTTGTGATCATCGCTCGCACTGACGCACGAGCGATTGAAGGAATGGAAGGGACCATTCGTCGCGCGAATCTGTACCGCGAAGCTGGCGCGGATGTCATCTTCCCAGAAGGTCTTTCTGATGCGAACGAATTCAAAGCATTCGCTCAGGCATCGCCTGGATATTCGCTGGCAAACATGACAGAGTTTGGCAAGACACAACACATCTCCGCTGCCGAATTCGGCGTGCTCGGATATTCAATCGTCATCTTTCCACTTTCATTGATGCGCATTGCGATGAACGCAGTCGAAGAAGGACTCGATTGCCTGAAGAAGCAAGGGTCGCTCGAATCAATGCTGCCCAAGATGCAGACACGCAAGGATCTCTATTCGCTCTTGGGTTATACCCCGGGGACGCAGTGGAATTTTCCTCGAAGTCGGGGATGATTTCGCAGATCTCATGCGATACGCTTCGCACTATGAACATTGATCGACGATCGTTTTTGCGCGCTTCTGCTGCAGCGGCAATTCTTCCCTCGGTCGCATCCCGCGTATTGGCGCAAGATGCGAAGCCTGCTCCCCAGCCGAAAATCATTTGCGGCAGTGGATCGAATCGATACGAATGCATCAATGATTGGATCAAGCCGCCAGCAGGAATGATGTTCGGCGACACGCATGGTGTGACGCAAGACAAAGCGGGTCGGATCTATCTCGCGCAGACTGTTGGCGCAGGCAGCACTCCAGCCAACGGCGTCTGCGTCTATGACGCAAACGGCGTCTTTCAGAAATCTTGGGGCGCACAATTCGCCGGTGGCGCACACGGACTTGATCTTCAAGTCGAAGACGGCAAAGAATTTTTATACCACTGCGATACGCAACGACGATGCGTGGAAAAAACCGATCTCGATGGCAAAGTCATTTGGACTGCAACATGCCCGATGCAAAGTGGCGTGTACGAAAAACCAGAATCGTGGTGTCCTACAAATGTTGCGTTCTCGCCCGACGGAAATATTTTTGTCGGCGATGGATATGGCGGTTCATTCATTCACTTGTTTGGTCGCGATGGATCCTGGAAGAAAGTGATTTCGCGTCCCGGAAGTGCAGCAGGCCAGACATCTTGTCCACACGGACTTTGGGTCGATTCTCGCGCGGGCACTCCAACGCTTGTCGTCGCAGATCGCGGAAATCGCCGCATACAAGTGCTCGATCTTGATGGGAAGCACATTGCATTCCACACCGAAGGCGTTCGAATGCCGTGCGATATGAAATTTCGTGATGGTCTGATGCTTGTCCCCGACTTGGAAAGTGTCGTGATGATCTATGACGACAAGTTCAAGCCCGTTGCTTCGCTTGGTGACGGGAATCCATCTGCTCTGCGTGGCGCACCGCGAGAGCAATTCATTCCAGGAAAATTTGTTCATCCTCACGATGCGATTTGGCTTGCAAATGGCGACATTCTCGTTGCCGAATGGGTTCCAATCGGACGTATCACGCTCTTGCGTCGCACGGCGTGATCGTCAACCGATTCAGCGCGAAGTCTTGATGAAGATATATGGACCTGTGGTCGATCCCGAGACTTGTGATCCCTTCGAGTCGTAACTTCGATCCCACGATTGAATTTCTTTTTGCGTCATCGTGACAGAGCTCATCGAATATGAAGCGCCGTCGCTTGATGCGGAGCACTGATTTGGCTCGGTTGATCCGATCCACGCCTTCGAATCATCAAGGCGCAATGTGACATTGCAACCAGCTCGAGGAACAAGCAAGTCGGGCATCAATTGACGAAGTGGCTGATCCTTCTTCCACGCACCTGCATACTGCGAAAGATCTCCAGGCAATTCATAGATCCGCACGACGACAGAATTCGCATCGTTGCCATCGACGATTTGATAGACGCGTTGGCGATATGGTTTGTCCAGAGTGGCAGAAAGAGATTGCTCGACATAGAGCCAGAGCCCATCGATTCG
>CAMDEL010000147.1 GCA_945896765.1 Singulisphaera sp. GP187 | reverse complement strand
TTTTATGTTCGCCTGGCGCGTGGTGCGATTTCCAGAAGAGGAATCGGACGAACCAGTGCAATCTTGACCATCGCGCTTCCTTCAGGCACGCTGAGCGACTTTGATATACCACTTCGGTAATTCCAATGACCAAACCACTGCTTCAAGTTCAAGACCTCAATGTGCACTTTCCAGTGCGGCGAGGAATTCTGCAGCGCATCGTCGATTATCGACGCGCTGTTGATGGGGTCAGTTTTTCGATCATGCCTGGAGAGACTCTTGGCCTTGTCGGCGAATCTGGTTGTGGCAAGACAACCGTCGGCCGCGCGATATTGCGATTGATTCCTGCGACGAGTGGCAGCGTCACTTTCGATGGCGTTGATGTTTTCGCGCAAGGTGCAACGAGTCTGCGAAAACTTCGCCGTCAAATGCAGATCATCTTTCAAGATCCAGGTGGATCGCTGAATCCGCGAATGCGCGTTGGTCGCATCATCGGCGAGCCTTTGGAAGTTCACGGAATTGTGCCCAAGGACCAAGTGCGAGAACGCGTTGGCAAATTGCTCGAGCGATGCGGCCTTTGGCGCGGCGCGGCAGATCGTTATCCGCACGAATTCTCTGGAGGTCAGAAGCAGCGCATTGGTATCGCCCGCGCTCTTGCGCTCGAACCTCGTTTGATTGTTTGCGACGAACCAACCAGCGCGCTGGATGTTTCGATTCAGAGTCAAGTGCTGAACCTTCTTTCAGATTTGCAAGATGAATTCAAGCTTTCATATCTTTTCATCAGCCACGACATGGCGGTCATTCATCATGCCTGTCAAAGAATTGCGGTGATGTGGAATGGCAAGATCGTCGAGCACGGAACGCGCGAAGAAATTATCTATGCGCCGAAGCATCCATATACACAGGCGCTTTTGTCGGCAGTTCCAGAAGCGGATCCAGCGCGGCAAAGGAATCGTTTGCGAGTTGAAGGGATGCAGATGTGACAACGTCTCCACTTCAGTCTCGTAGAGCTGCAAAATTTCTCTTTGCTTTTTTTATTATCCTTGCGGTCGGAACTTTCACCTGGGGGTTTTTCGTTGTGGAGAAAGTTCGCGCGCGTGCGAAAGAGACGGATGGCGCATTGCGATCCGTCGCATGGGCGTGCCTGTGTTATGCGCAGCAGAAAGAAAACCATTTGTGGCCCGACAGCGAAGCGACATTCATCGCTGCAACAAGCGCATGGAATTGCGAGAAAATTGATTCGCCCAATTCGCCGTGGCCAGCGACTCGGGAAGCAGCGATGGCCGGCACGACGGCGCCGGCAAGTTTGACGCTTGCTTTGGGCATGGCAGGTGTTCAATTTTCGAGTGATCCGCAGGCTTGTCCGCACCTGACGGCGATGGGAAATCCCAGCGGTTTGGATACTCTAGAAGTGGTCAACGGATGGTTGACCGAGTATGCCAAGGCTCAGTTTTTGAAATCGCATTCAGAACCAAACTAGAATCAAACTAGAAATCAAACTAGAAACAAAATGACTTCCCAGCAGACAACCCAATCTACGAATTCACTTTCGCAATCCGACTCCATCGTGCGTGTCATGCCAGAAACGGCAATGTTCGATGTGATGGGAGGCGCTGCGCGTCTTGAAAAGCGCGTGCTCGATCACGGATTTGTTGCGCTTGTCGACTGCATGCCTCGCTTAGCGCCCGTTGGCAAGACCGCAGATTTTTCGATCGTGCAATCTGCGCGCGTTTCGTATGGCGAAGGCACGAAGCAAGTGAACGAAGATCGCGGTCTCGTGCGATATTTGCTGCGACATCGTCACACGACACCATTTGAAATGGTCGAGTTCAAATTTCATATTGCGATGCCGATGTTTGTTGCGCGGCAATGGATTCGTCATCGCACTGCGAATGTCAATGAGTACAGCGCGCGCTATTCGATCGTGCCTGATCGTTTTTATCGCCCGTCGCTCGAATCTGTGCGTGCACAAAGTGGAACGAATCGCCAAGGCGGCGATGGTCTTGTTGATGCCGGAACTGCCGAAGAATTTCTGGTGATGCTTGATCGTGCAGAGGGGCTGTACAAGGATTATTTGGGGCTCACTGAAAAAGGTGTGGCGCGAGAATTGGCGCGCGCCGCGCTGCCGGTTTCGGTTTATACGGAGTGGTATTGGAAGTGTGACTTGCACAATCTTTTCCACTTTCTTTCCCTGCGTATGGATCCGCACGCGCAGTATGAAATTCGTGTCTTCGCCGAAGCGATGTATGAATTACTCAAGCCCATCGTTCCAATATCCTGCGAAGCGTTCGAGGATTACCGACTCGGCGCGATGCATTTGACGAAGTTGGAGATCGAGTCAATCAAGTCAGGATCACCTCTTGCGACAACCAATAAACGCGAGCTTGCAGAGTTCGAGACCAAGTGCGCGCAGTTGGGAATTGCAATGCCTGCGGCAAAAACGAGCGGTTGAAATTTCGCGGCATCGCGCCGGATCAATATCCAGCGTCGGCAGGAACGACAGCAACCAATCCCAGTAAGGGAGTCGTTTCGTCGCGCTGAATTTGCACTAAGACCAAAGGCGTTGGCGCACGCGTTCGCCAGAAACCGCCAGGCTGCGGACATTGCCCCCAAACATCACGGAAATCCGTGATCGTCACTTCGATGGTTTGTCCGGCCAAAATTTCAGTGATATGTTTCATGTATCTGCGATTCACCCAAACATCGACTTCGCGATAATCCGTGGCAGTCCCATTGATGATTTGCAGTACGGTTTCCTTCGGAACGGCTTGCATCTGAATCACTTCAGCTTGCAAAAGCAATTCGGGATATGCCCGAGTCGCCAGCGCAGGGTCATAAAGAGGAGCGGTGCAACCTCCCAGCGTCATAACGACCGCCCCAACTGCAAGCAGCGCAAGTGATCTGACAATCGACAGCGGGGGAGTTGCCCAACAAGAGATGGATCGGCATTCGATCATTGAAAGACAAGTGTATGAGATTGCTCCGTAGACTTTGGGGTATGAGCGTCGAACTGAACCCAAGTGAATTGCCTCCGCGAAAACTCTCGCGTTCACCTGCGGAAACGGCGAAATTGGTGCGGGTTGATCCGCGGGTGCAGGCACTCTTGCCAAGATTCGACGCGCCGTTCTTTCAGGCTGGGCTTGCGGGATATTCCGACGGTGCAATGCGATTGATTGCACGAAGGCACGGCTGTCCATTTTGTGTGACAGAGGCGTTGCTTGATCGAACGCTGCTCAATGGAGGCAAAGGAAAAATTCGCGAGGACCCAGATTTGATCGCCACCGAATGCGGGATGGGCGAAGTCGCTGACAACATTGCTGCGACGGTCGATGATCATCCTCTTGCAGGTCAAATCATGGGATCGAAGGCAGACGAGATGGCGCGCGCCGCGGACATCATCGTCAAGATGGGCCACGATGTTGTCGATGTGAATCTCGCATGTCCGGTGAAGAAAATCAGTGCGAACAATCGAGGCGGACATTTCTTAGCGCATCCTGATGAAGCGATCAACATTCTTCGCGCTGTGGTCGAAGCAGTTGCGGGTCGTGTCCCTTGCACTGTGAAACTTCGACGCGCTTATGACGACACTTCGCAGATGGCAAAAAACTTCGAGCGCATTTTTGATGCGGCGTATGAGTGCGGTTATGCCTGGACGACTGTGCATTGCCGTACGGTCGAACAGAAGTATCACGGTCCAGGTCGTTGGGAATTTCTTACGGATTTGACGGCGCGTCATCCAGACAAAATTATTTTCGGCTCTGGTGATGTGTGGACCGTCCAAGATATTTTCGCGATGTTGGATCAGTGTGGAGTCAGTGGAGTCAGCGTTGCGCGCGGATGTATTGGAAATCCCTGGATTTTTAGGCAAGCGCGCGAAATGATGGCGGGGGGAGAGCCTACTCCTCCAACGATTGCCGAACAGCGCGCGGCGCTACTGCAACATTTCGAGCTTGCAAAGTTTCTTTATGGCGACAACGCCACTGGAAAACGCATGCGCAAGTTTGGAATCAAGTTCGCGGCGCATCATCCGCAGGCTGTCACGGTCAAAGCTGAATTCATTCGCTGCGAAAATTCTGCGGAGTGGCAAGCGGTGATTGAAAAGTTCTATCAGTCCAATTCATAATCATTGCACGCTCTACTGCTTGAGATGGGCAAACAGTGTCAAAAAACGACACGGCGTGCCCATTTCAGACGTGCGTCGCGCGCTTTCACCGCGCCGCTTTCACTTTTTCGCAAGTGGGCTGAGAATATTTTGCGGCGCGCGCGCGTGAGGCCAATAGACATTCGCCCCTCCAGGACCCGGAGACATATCTGGATTACCCGCACGACCGACGACGAGAAATGGAATTGCACTGCGAATTTCACTTCCCGCAATTGGCCTCGCGCAACCAAGCGCCACTCGATATCCATCGTGAGTATCAAATGCCGCGTCGGGTGCAGTCAATCGTTCGCCAGTCCGTGCGCCAAAGTCCCATGACGTTCCTCCCACATCTGCGGGGTAGAATAAATAGACCGCTCCGCTTCCTTCTCCTTCGTCGTGATCTTCGCCCGCAGCAACTGGGTTGCAAGATTCTGAAGCTCCAACTGCAATTGTTCCGCTGCGAATACTCAGCGACATTCCAAATGCTTCCGGGCGATATTGCAAATCTC